>LUZK01000075.1 GCA_001603595.1 Bacteroidales bacterium Bact_19 | reverse complement strand
TTAAAATCGTAACATTTTCGCCACTGAAACTCACTCTACCGAATGTTTCCTCCCAACTTACAGTGTTTTCAAGTCCAACGGTAAAATTTCTACTTACGCTGTCCACATGGTTGTATTCTTCTTCGGTTTCAAAATGCAAATATACTGGTGTTGCGGCTACTAATGCCATGCTGTCATTTTCTAAACCTAAAGGAATTGGGTAACGACCTTCCGCATACGACCAGCCATCGCCAAGCATTGCCTGAAGTTCGGGACTTGTGCCTGTGAGTTGTGTTGTAAGTTTGCCTTCGGCCTGACCTGCAATATCGTTAAATCCCATGCCAAAGGAATTTGGGATCATCTGCTTATCATAAAAATTATTGAAAATAAAGGTATTTTCATTTGAAGATGTGTCAACTATTGCAGAACCAATGATTTCTCCGATATTAAGGCAATTTGAAATTGTGTCTGTATGCATCATATCTCCTCGTATGCCATAAACAATACTGTCGGCAGTTATTACACCACTGTTAAAACAATTTGAAACGGATGTTCCAATTGTATCAGAGACATTTGTAAATATTGATGAATATCCACCTGCAATGCCACCAATATTATGCTTTCCTGAAATTTTCCCGTAATTGGAGCAGTTTAGTATTTTTCCTGTCTTTAAAATGCCTGTAATTCCACCAGTGAATACAAAAGATTTGGTGTAAACATCTCCTATATTTTGGCAATTAGTAATTATTCCGCCATCTTGGAATGCACATATTCCACCAGAAAATGCAATATATTCGTAAAACACACTTGATGTTATGTTAGCTTTGTTTATACAATTGTTTATTGTTCCATTTAAATAATTGCTTTGGCATATCCCAGCAAATGAATAAGTATAAATTGAACCGTAAAAATATCCATTGTTAATGCAATTTGTTATTATTCCAGAATTATTGCATGCAATTCCTGTCAATATTGCACTATTGTATAAATTGGAATTGTTAGTACAGTTTGTAACTAAACCCTGGTTTTCCATACAGATTCCAGATTGAGAAGTCCAATAGTCTAAATCATCGGAAACGATATTTGATGTTACTACATTGTTAATACAATTGCTTATTGTTCCTTTATTCTGCCATGCAAATCCATTACATCTAAACATATAACCTTCAAGTTTCAACGAATCAATTATTGAGTTTTGTCCGATTCGTACAAACAGATTATATAAGGAAGGATTATCTGATATGTCAAAATCAACAGTAACGGAATTACCGTATCCTTTAAAATAGCCTTGAAAGTACCTAAAAGGAGACTGTTCAATACCAATAGGCTGTGTTAATGGAGTGTTTATATCATTCATTAACCTAAAATGCTTTCCTTCAAAAGAATTATATGCAATAATACTATCTGAAAGTTCTTCAAGATGTTCTTTTGAGTAAATTCTGTATGGATCAGATTCGGTACCAGAACCACCACCGAACTGAGCGAAAATAAGTATCCTGAAAAAGATCACGAAATTAGTCAGGAATGCAATTTTTAAGAAAATTGTTTTCATATAATTTAAATTAAAATTAAGGGCAACTGCTGTAGAAATAAACAGTTGCCCTTAAAATGCTTATTCTGTAATTATTATTTTATTACTTGAAATATTGCCTTTAGCATCTGTTACTCTTATAATATAAGTACCAGATGATACTTTCTTAAGATAATTTGTTTTACTGTTTACAGTTTTGCCTTCTTCAATGAGACTCCCAAAAACATTAAAAACTTGATAGTTACATTCTCCATCAAATTTTTCACAAACAAACTCATTGTTGTTATTTGTAAGAACTATGCCTGAATATTGATTTTCAACGTTGTCTTTGTCGACAAGAGTTAACCTTTTCTCACTAATCAATGTTTCGACAAATAACGCATTCTTTTTACCTCCACCAGTTTCTGTTAAGCATTCAACATCCATTGATAACGGATAATTTGAGGAGGTGTTTTGCGTCCAGTTTGAAAAAGAAAGAGTCGATCCTAACAGAGAATTTGAGATTTCATTAGGAGTCATTGTTGTCTGTGTGAACGAAATGTTGACTGGAGTTAGAGTGATTTCTGTATTTTCACAATCATCGTTATTTAGATCAAGGACCTCAATTATGTGTGCTTTACCAGAGGTTGATCCAGTGCTAAACATATCGAATGAACCAATATTGTAATTAATACAACTTTGAAAACCTTGATGCAATTTGTAATATGTTGAACCTGATAAAGTACTCATGTCAATATAATCCAAATGTTTAGCAATATAGATTGTTGAATCATATAAGTCAAATTGAGCGAGATATCGTAGCTCAAAACTTGATGTGTCAACCGAACCATTATGATGTCCTAGAACAAAAAAGTTCGTAAAATCATGCCCGACATCAATAATGTTTACTTTGTTGATAGGGAACGTATAAGCATAACTCGAATAAACAATATCATTATAATAGTCATATTGTGTTAACCATAAACCATCAAATTCAGCTCTTATGTCCTGACAAAGATAAATAAGTCCATCATAGAAAAATCCATTACTCGCCAAAACATGTTTATTGGTAAACTCAGAAGAGATGTAATCCGTTGTAGTAAATAATTTAAAACTTCCTAATTGAAGAGTTGAAGAAGTCCATTCATAATATCCAACTATCTGACTTAGAGTGTCACCATTGTTAGTGTCAATATTTCTAAATCCAGAAACAATAGTTTGTTTTGAATCATCATCCCAGGATACAGATGTCATATATGTGTCGCTATCAGTAAATCTGCGGCAAGATAATGCTGCAAATGTTCCTGCATTAACCCTATACAATGTACCATTCGAGTATGATGAAATAAAACTATAAGTTTTTGTTGTAGGATACTGCCTGCTCCAGCAACCATCGGTAATTTGAGTATAAGCAATTGAACTTATTGCATATCTGACTGATGTTGGAACGCCTGCGGACATTGTGATTTTGATAAATGTTCCGTATTTGTATGTATCGCTAGCATAACCATAAACAACAATATTTCCGTCAACATCAAAAAATCCGTCTTTCAGGTAAATTTTCCCAGTTGCATTGGTCAAATTAAATGCATTCGAATTCGTATTGTCTGGGTCAGGTAGTGGAATATTGCTGTCCAATTCAGTAATAAATAAGTTTACGTTGTTGTCAGTGCCTACCATATAAGCAATTCCTGAATCAGGGTCAATAAGTGAAACAGCACTTATTATTGTTTCAGATACTGGTGTAATAGATGAAATATAGATTCCATGAGAAACTTGCCCGACTAGAGCTTTACTTGCAATAAAAATTGCTAAAATCGATATGTAAAGAATTTTTTTCATTTTTTAAATTTTTAGTTAATAATTTGATAATAAAAATCATGGTCAATCAAGGTTGAGAGAGAGGGTAATAAATAAACTAAAAATAAATGAAATTTTCTTTTATGCAATTGTAATTTTTAAAGTTATCAAAAAGTTTTCTATCTTTGCCATACGTTTTTTATTTGATGAAGGGCGTAAGGGGTGCAAGCCCCACGTCCTTTGTCATTTTTTTATTTTATTTTTTGTCTTTTTTCACAAAAATTAAACTCCACAGAATCCATACTACTTCAGGGTCTGCAGTAGCTTGTGCATATTGAGGAGTTTTAGTTTGAACAAGTGTGTATTTTCCGATTCCTTTTGTAAT
>LUZK01000166.1 GCA_001603595.1 Bacteroidales bacterium Bact_19 | reverse complement strand
TTTTTTAGGTTATGAAAAACTCAGCGAACAATCTTCGACCGGTTCAGAAAATACTGTAGTGGATAAAGGAGATAAAATAGTTGTTTATGGAAAATTCGACGGCTCAGAAGTTCAACTCGTAAATTCATCTATATATTCTTCAAAAAATTCCTACGAATTTGCAATGACCTGGAAAAATTTAACAGAAACATACATATCTCAAAAATATGATATACGGGTTTCGGGAATTATTGCTTTTCTTGCGATATTACAAAGAGGAAATATTTCATTGGAATCTAAAGAGATACTAGCTTCGATTATTGCGATGAATCAGGAATTCAAAAATAAATATTCCGAAACCTATGATAATTTAAAGCAACTGAAAACCATAGTTTCAGAGAATGGAATTATTTACGTTTATGCTAATTCACAAGTACGTTTTGGCGAAATTATTTTTGAAGATAAAGCTAAATTCAGAATAAATAACATTAAAGCCGAAATTATTGACTTGATGGTAATAAATGGCATAAAATGTGATTTATACGGAAAATTTTATGAAATAGAATCAATTTCCATAAATCGTAAAAATGGAGAGATTATTCTTAATTTGAATGATAATGACAAAAGAAAACTGAACCTAAATAAAAATATTTTGAAATAATTTTTAAATTTGGCAATTAAAATCCAATAATTATGAAAAGAAAAATTACAATTTTAGCAGTATTATTAAGTTTGGTTGTTGTATTGGGAAGCTGTGCAAGCAAAAGATACACCAAAAAAGGATTAAAATACGAAGCTCTGGGACAATATTCAGATGCTGCCGATATGTTTTATCAGGCTTTGTCAATTAAAAGAACTAACATCGAAGCCATGGCAGGATTGAAACGAACCGGACAAATGACTTTGAGTAAAAAATTATCCGAGTTTAACAAAGCGTATAACGATCAAAAAAACAAAGAAGCTGTTTATTATTATCAGGATGCCAAAGATTACTACAACAAAATTGCTTCCGTTGGAGTTGAGCTTAATTTCCCTTCTTTTTATGATGAGTATTACGATGAGGTAAAAAATGTTTATGTCGAAGACAAATATTATGAGGGTATAAAATTTCTTGATGATGAAAAATTTGCCGATGCTGAAAAAGCATTCCGAGAAGTAGTAAAGTTTCAATCAAATTATAAAGATGCAGAAGATAAACTCGTTATCTCAATAAACGAACCTAAATACAGAAACGGATTAAAGTTAATGGATCAACAACAGTTTCGCAAAGCATATTATGTTTTTGATGAAATTATCAGAAATGCCTCAAACTATAAAAACTCGCATGAACTAAAAGCTGAATGTTTGGAAAAAGGAACAATTGTGGTTCAAATTTCTAAAATTCAGAATGTTTCAACCGATGCACAAATTGCTTCAACTTTGGAAGCCAAAATTATTGAAAACATTCTCGAAGCCAATAATCCTTTTATAAAATTAGTTGATGCAGGGAATAAAACTGCAACCGGAAAAGGTTTTTCTAATCAGGCTGTATCTACAAATACACAAAATCGTCCTCCGGATGTAATTCTGAATGTTGAAATCTCAAAGTTTGTTTATAATAAAGGCGACTTAAAAGAAACCGAAAAAAGAGGATATCTGAAAAAACAAGTAAAAGTTACTAACAGAGAAACCGGAGAGGAAGAAATAAAAATTCAATATGATAAGGTTACCTACAAGGAGTTTTTTATGAATAGATCGGTTGATCTTAGCTTTTCATATAAGTTATTAAATGGCAAAACTAATGTAATTTTAAAAACCGGTTCGAGAAATTACAGTGCTAATGATGAAGTTTATTATGCTCGCTATCAGGGAGATAATAAAAATCTCGTTCCGGGATATTGGAAGAGTTTATCTAATTCCAGCAGCGAAGATTATATAAGCGATAATCCCGAAAGCATTAAGGCTTTACAAAATCT
>LUZK01000074.1 GCA_001603595.1 Bacteroidales bacterium Bact_19 | reverse complement strand
TCTGCCAAACCTGTTAAAGAAATCGGAGAACTTGTAGTAAACTGGGCAGCACCACCATTAACCTGATATTTAACTTTTCCGTCGGTACCGAGATTAAAATTGACAACATTAAATACTATGTTAACATCTTGAGAACTTAATGTTGATCCATTAACAGGAGATGTTATTGATAAGAATGGATCAGTCCCTAAGTATCCTGTCCAGGAAATATCATCAATTGTAATTTGGCGGTTTGTTTCAGTAGTGCTAACCGGTTTAATCATCATAACAAAATCACCGGGAATATTTATATCCGGAACAGAAAAAGTATAAATAGTTTCATCAGCACCTGTGAATGCTCCAAATTCCTGAGAAGTAGCAATTAGGTTTCCATTAATATATAATTCCAATTGACGAGGAGTAGCTCCTGTAAATGCTTTACGCATTTTTAATTCAAAACTGCCAATACCTCCTGAAATTGGAGCTGATTCCAATTTACTATCACTACCCCGACGTAACATTAGTCCTTTTTCATTTATGGGATATGCCCCAGTATCTCTTGAATGGAAGTAATTCCATACAATGCCATAATTTCCGACAAAACTTCCATCGGTGTAAGAAGCAGTTGCATTGCAGTTATCAAATGTTTCCATACCTCCCGGAGCAGGCTCAACACAAGTAAATGTTACTGATGCACTAACATCCGGAGTTAAAGGGTTATTTGCCATATCAACCAATTGCAGTACAACAATATGTGAAGCGTAAGAAAGTCCTGTTAATGAAATAGGATCATTAGTTAAATGATACATATCAGCCCCGCCGTCAACAGAGTATTTAATTTTTCCGTCAGTTCCTAATATAAAGTTTGTAACAGTAAAATTGATTGTAACATCCTGCGAATAAATATTTGTTCCGTTTGCAGGAGAATTTATGGTTAATTCGGGATCTGTACTCAGAATAACGTAATTAACAGTTCTCGTAACAACTACTGCCGGATTAAGAGCTTGATTACTCATATCAACAAGCTGCATATTGATAGTGTTTGATCCTTCTACAAGTCCCGTAAGATTATAAGGAGAAGTTGTAGTATAAAGAGGTGCCCCTCCATTCAATATTATTTCTAACTTTCCGTCAGTACCTAAAACAAAATTACTTGTAGTAAATATAATATCAACATTATCTTCGTTTACTTCGAGATTATTCACCGGAGCAGACACATTCAATGCAGGAGTACCTCCTGAAAAAGGATACCATGTAAAATTATCAATCATTATTCTTTCTGTAGTTCCTGTGTTACTAATTCTTATTAATAAGTCTTCCGCAGAACTATTTATTGATGAAGCGTAAGTATACCAATCGCTTGTTTGTAATAAGGTTCCGTCAATAGAAGGAAGAGATGTCCAATCTGTTCCATTTTCGGAATATTCCACTGTGTAAACCGGTATTGGGTCTCCATCCCAACGACGAACTTTAAATTCAAAATTGGAAACTCCTCCAGCTGCTATCTGTATAGTAATTCCTGAATTTGCGACATTCCTGATCCTGAAAGCATACTCACCAAATGTTTTTGGGTAACCATCTTGATCACCAGAAGTTTCTCTTAAAACGTTTGTTCCTTGAAAAGTAATCCCAGGTCCTTGATAAAAGTGATTACCATAACTCTCCAAAGAAGAAACATTTGGGTCTTTAATCCAATTGTCAACTGTTTCAAAATCAACAGTTGTTTGGGAATAAGTTAAAATCCCAAAACAAACAAATAAAACAAAAAAATACAATTTTTTCATAAACATTTAATTTAAATTTTTTGTAAAAATACATCTTTTTTTTTAAGTAATGGTTAATAAAAATTAAAAAAATGATGAAAATTTTCACCACTTTTTTAATAATTCGCATATATTATCATTTCTCTAAAATATCAGGATCTACCAGTATTCTACCACAATATTCACACGGAATTATTTTGCGACTGGATTTTATATCAAGCTGACGCTGTGGTGGAATTTTATTGTAACAGCCACCGCATGCATCTCTATGTATTGGGACAACAGCTAATTTATTTCTTACATTATTTCTTATTCTGTTATATGCATACAATAAACGCTGTTCTATCAATGCTGCAACGTCTTCTCGCTGGGACATTAATTTTTCTTCTTCAGCTTTAGTTTCGGCAATAATGGTATCTAATTCTACTTTTTTTGCTTGGAGGTCTTTTTTCTTTTCTTCAATCCTTTCTATTGATTCTTTGAGTAAAATTTCTTTTTGTTCGATTTGAGTTTTGAAATCTTTAATTTTTTTATTGCATAACTCAATTTCAAGATTCTGAAATTCAATTTCTTTGGTCAGAGCATCATACTCACGATTATTTCTAACATTGTTTTGCTGCTCTGTATATTTTTTAACTAATGCTTCTGCTTCTCTTTTTGCAATTTCTCGAGCTTTAATCTGAGAATTCAGGTTTTCGTTTTCAGCTTTTAATTTTTGAATTCTGGTTTCTAATCCCGCAACTTCATCTTCCAGATCACGCACTTCCAGAGGCAATTCTCCACGAAGAGTTTTAATTCTATCTATTTCTATATCAATCAATTGTAATTTATACAGAGTTTTTAATTTCTCTTTTACACTCTGTCCTACATTTTCAACTTTTTTATCTTTACTAGTCATCTTAAAAAATATTTATCGGATTCGTATTTATTTTTGTAAACCGGACTGCAAAATTAGGATTTTTTTTGATAATTTCATCATAAAATTTTTCAAGAATAAAAATTTCGCTTTCATAATGACCAATATCTACTAAAAGAAATTGCTTTTCGATAGAAAAATAATCATGATATTTTACATCGCCGGTAATATAAACATCAACTCCGGCAGTTATGGCCTCCTTAATAAACGAAGCACCGCTTCCGCCGCAAACAGCTACTTTTTTAATTGTTTTATTTGTAAACGAAGAATGTCTTAAATATTTAACATTTAATTTTTCTTTAATATATAAAAGAAAATCTTTTTCTTCCATTTTTGTGGATAATTCTCCAACTATACCAAATCCAACACTATTCCATTTGTTTTCTAATTTATAAATATCATAAGCTACCTCCTCATAGGGATGAGAGGATAACATTGCCGAAATAATTTTATTTTGCAGATATTCCGGAAAAATTGTTTCAACTCGTATTTCCGGTTCGTAATGAATTTTTCCAATTTCTCCAACAAATGGATTAGCATCCACTCCTGCCCTGAAACTTCCCAACCCGTTAACATTGTATGAACAGGAATCATAATTTCCAATGTGTCCTGCACCTGCATCAAAAATTGATTTTCTGACCTCTTCCGCATGAGATTCAGGGACAAAAACTACTAACTTTCTAAGGCTATTTTCTTTGGGGACTAATACTTTTTTGTTTTCAAGTAATAATTTATCAGCAATTTTTCCACTCACTCCTTCACGTACAGAATCAAGGTTGGTGTGTAAACATAAAATGCTTATGTCGTTTTTTATTGCCAGAGCAATGGACTTTTCTATGTAGTTTTTCCCTGTTATTGACTTCAATCCGTCAAAAATAAGTGGATGATGAGAAATAATTAAATTACATTTTTCGGCAATAGCTTCTTCTACCACTTCAGGTATTACATCAAGACAGAGAAGCACTCCGGCAATTTCGGTTTGTGGGTTACCTACATTTAATCCGCTGTTATCGAAATTCTCCTGTAGTTTAATTGGAGCAACACCATCGAATAAAGAAATAATATCCGCAACTTTCATATTACTCACAATCTATTTGGTCTCTCAATTCTACAATCAATTCTCGGATATCTTTCAGACGTCGAATTATTTCAAAATTATGTTCAGTTTCATCTTTATTCTCTTTTAATTTCTTTTTTGCTCCGGCTAAAGTCATTCCTCGTTCTTTTACCAAATACCAAATCAAATAAAAATTTTCTACATCTTTAGGAGTAAATAAGCGGTTCCCTTTTTTGTTTTTTTTGGGTTTTATGATATCGAATTCACTTTCCCAGTATCTTATGAGAGAAGTTTTTACATTAAACATTGCAGCAACTTCACCAATTGTATAAAATAGTTTGTCGGGATTTAATTTAACATTCGGCTTCATAAAAAAATTTTTTCAAATTTAATTCATTTTTTTCATTATAAAAATTTATGATTAATTAGTTTCAAAAAAAGATGTCAATTTTTTATGAAATCAAAAAATTAAAAATTATTTAGATCAGTTATTGTTATCGCAATCAAAATCTAGACTTTTTTACCTAAAACCAGCATCAAAAAAATATTATTAAATAAAAAAACTTAATTTGTCTATTTCCTAAGGCTTGCAGATATTCTGAGTGGATTTAATAATAATTCTAGCGCATCGGATATATTATTAGTAACAATATCGGAATTCAAAATTGCTTTAACCGAGGCTCCCTCTCCTTGCACAACAACAATTCCTAATGCCGCTTCTTTTAACATCAACGAATCATTATATCCATTTCCAATAGCAATCACAGAGTTTGCTCCGAGTTTCTTAACATACTCAAGTTTTTGCAATTCTTGATTTCCCGAATCCAAAATAATCAGATTCACAGGCAACCCTGTTAAAAATTCGGAGGCTCGTCCGAAAGTATCAGCTGTGAGAACGTGAATTTTCACTTTTTTTTGGGATATTTTTTTCAAACGCTCTGCGACTCCATTTAAAATTATTCCGTCAACGGCTAAAGTTCCATTATAATCCAAAACTAAATTTTGTATAAAATAATCAGTTAGTCCCGGAATTTTAATTTCAATCATAAATTTTAATTTAGACAAGTAAATATAAAACTTATTTCAAAATGAAAACTTTTATTTTTGCGAAATAAAATATGGAGTCTATTTTATGCTTTTTAACTCTATTGATTTTGCAATATTTTTACCAATTGTATTCTTTCTTTATTGGTTTGTAACAGCAAAACATTTAAAGACACAAAATATTTTAATAGTACTCAGCAGTTATGTTTTCTACGGATGGTGGGATGTAAGGTTTTTAAGCTTAATTGTTATCAGCACTTTTATTGACTTTTGTGTTGGTATAAAATTAGGAAAAGAAGAAAATTCAAAGAAACGAAAACAACTATTGTTATTGAGTGTTTTTGTAAATTTAGGTTTTTTAGGATTTTTTAAATATTATAACTTTTTTGTGGAGAATTTTGTTGAAGCGTTTTCTTTTCTAGGCTATACTTTTAATGTAAAGACAATAAATATTGTATTACCGGTTGGAATCAGCTTTTACACATTCCAAACTATGAGCTACTCAATAGATGTTTATCGCGGCAAACTGCAACCCACAAAAGATTTCATTGCATTTGCGGCTTACGTTAGTTTTTTCCCTCAGCTTGTAGCAGGACCTATTGAAAGAGCAACTAATCTATTGCCACAATTTTATTATAAAAGATTTTTTTCTTATGATAAAGCAATAGACGGTATGCGGCAGATTCTTTGGGGATTTTTCAAAAAGCTTGTAATTGCTGACAACTGTGCAGAATTTGTAAATTATATTTTCGGTAATTCAGATAATATGCCAGGAAGTGCCTTAGCGATTGGAACGATTTTTTTTGCCTTTCAAATTTACGGGGATTTTTCAGGGTATAGTGATATTGCTATTGGATTAGCAAAGTTATTCGGATTTAGCCTCATGCAAAATTTTGCATTCCCATATTTTTCGCGTGACATTGCAGAGTTCTGGAGAAGATGGCATATATCGCTTTCGACATGGTTTAGAGATTATGTTTATATTCCTTTAGGAGGCAGCAAAAACGGCACTGCAAAATCAATTCGCAACACCCTTATTATTTTTCTTGTCAGCGGTTTTTGGCACGGAGCGAACTGGACATTTTTGGTTTGGGGTTTTATAAATGCTTTGTTATTTATACCTTTATTAATTAGCGATAAGAATAGAAAAAATATAGAAATCATAAAACCGAGTTTTAATTTCAGAGGAATTTATGAAATAATAAAAATGTTTGCAACTTTTTTAATTACTTGTTTTGCTTGGATATTTTTTAGAGCAGAAAATTTGAATCATGCTTTAAAAATCGTTTCTCGAATATTTTCAAAATCTTTATTCACTGAATTTCATTTCCCAATTTCAAATGACATAAAATTTGATTCTTATTATTCTGACATTTTTTATAAGCATAGAATGGATTGGAAGGAAACGAAAATATGGAATAGAATGGGTTCAAAATATTAAACACAGATATTTAAGATGGGGATTTTACGCTTTTATATTATTTCTGATTGGCATGTATATGCAGACCAAAGAAACTCCTTTTATATATTTTCAATTTTAAATTAATTAATGAATAATAAAAAAGAAATATATCATTTTTTAAAACACTTTGTTGAATTCATTATTTTTTCAATTGTGTTTTATTTCTTTTTGCTTATTATATGTGGAGAAATCATACCTACCAAATACCTTAAAAATTTAAATTACAATTTTGGAAGTAGTGGATTTACCCGAGAAAGATTAAAAGAAGCTAAAACAATTGGAAACATAGATATACTTTTTATTGGATCATCACATTGTTATCGAGGATTTGATCCGAGAATTTTCGAAAGTTACGGATTAAAAACGTTCAATTTGGGATCAAGTTCTCAGTCTCCGATTCAAACATATTATTTACTAAAAAAATATCTTAGCAACCTAAAACCCAAATTAATAATTTACGAAGTATATCCGGGTCCTTTTACGGGAGATGGAATAGAATCGGCCTTAGACATAATTTCTAATGACGAAAACGATTTAAATTATTTAAAAATGGCAATCAGCTTAAATCATGTAAAAGTTTATAATACACTGTTTTATTCTATATTCAAAAATATTTTAAAAAATTTTCCCGATGAGCAAACTAAGAATAAATATGACAATTATATTGGTTTTGGGTATGTTGAAAGAAAGAATTGCTTTTATTCAGATGATAGTGAACTTCAAGAAAAAAATCTCGAGTTAAACGAAAAACAAAAATCATATTTCATCAAAACAATAAATTTATTGAAACAAAATAATATTAAATATTTACTTATAGAAGTACCTGTAACAAAAGATTTTTATTCTAAATATAGAAAAAAAGAAGATTTTGACTCTTGGATTAGTAACTATGGCGAACATATTGATTTTAATAAATTAACAATCCTGAATGACAGTTTGGACTTTTATGATGCAAATCATTTAAACCAATCAGGAGTAGAAAAATTCAATCTTGAGTTACTATTAAAAATTAAAAATAAAAATCTATTTTAATTATCATTTAAAAAAATACTTTTGCAAAAAAAATAAAACATTATGTTACTATTGTTAATCGTTTGTTTTTCAGCACTTTATTTTATTTTCCCCAAGAAATTACTTTCATTTTTTAACTTATTTTTGTTTGTTTTGTCCCGAGTTTGACAGTTGATTTTTGCAACTAACTTGTATTCAATTTATTATACTAATAAA
>LUZK01000073.1 GCA_001603595.1 Bacteroidales bacterium Bact_19 | reverse complement strand
CATGAGATTCTCAGATAATTATTTGTTCTTATCTTTAAATCAATTTGAACAGGCTTCACAGGAAGCAATAAAGAAATTAAAAAATCTAATTCTTGATTTTAAACAATTAGGCGAGAAAAATCATTTTTTGCCAATTATTATTTTCTATCCTAAAAAGGAAGAAATTTTTGAAAATTCATACAAAAATTGGAATACATTGATAGAATTTTGTAAAGAAAATAATGTCTTATATGTAGATTTATTGAAATATTACAGGAATGTAGTCGGGATGAATGAAAATAATATTTTTGAATATTACTGGGTATTTGACGGACATCATAAAGCAAAAGGATATGAAAAATTTGCTGAAGGCATTTTATGGTCCCTAAAGAATGATTCTATTGATATTTTTTCAAGGCCTCCGAGAGTATTGTAATATTTTCTCTGTTAATTTCATCAAAATTAATTTCAATTTCCATGTTCCCGGAGTTTTCCAACCCAAAACTTAAGGGAAATCCTTTAAGTAAAGTTCCTAATTTCAAGGCAGCTGAATTATTAATTTTTAGTTTTAAGTTTTTTGCATTATTAATTCTTGCAGTTTCAATAATTTTTAAGGCGGTCTCAACTTGTTTTTCTGTAGTTACTTGTTGCGAAAAACTTTTGTAAATCAACCATGGTATTGGATTCAGAATCCATCCGTATTTTTTGAAAATTTCTAAGGCTTGATTTATACCTCTTTTATTTGTTAAATCATAAATTTCGTTCATTTTATTGTATTAGATTAAATTGTTTTACTGTCTTATATATTGGACCATTAGAAGTTAATTTCGATTCTTTCAGTCTGAAATTAGTAACTTCAAAACTCAAATCAGGAAGTTTGATCTTCCATAATTCGTTAAGAAACAAATCTTTATTAAAAACTTTTTTAACTCTGGCTATGGTAAGATGACTCATAAATCTTTTTTCCAGCGGATATAACGACTCTAATGCTTTATCTACTTTTTTTTGTAATTCCTCACAATTCGTTAGATGAATCCAAACAATTCGAATATCTTGTTCTCTAAAGACACCTAAGTTACTTAAATTGGTTGTAAAACTCTTGAAATTAATTTCTGAAAGTAGATTGATAATTTTTATTTCGTTTAAATCATCTGTTTCTCCTAAAAATTTAAGAGTCAAATGTAGATTTTCAAGTTCTGTTATTTTGCCTTGAAAATGTTTTAATTCTTTCTGAATTTTCAAAATATCTTTATTTAAACTTTCCGGGATATCAATAGAAACAAATAATCTTTTCATTTTTTATATCATCTTTCAAAATTTATTCTAAATTAGTTTATAAACTTTAATGCTATTTAGTCTTTTATATAACTTTTTTAATTATAATGATTTTTTAATTTATCAATTTTTTTAACTTCATTCTGTGGTAATGGTTTTGAATTCTTTATAACTTCTAAGTTAAAGTTCATTTGAGCCACATATTCAAGGACTTCCATTCTATCGAAAGCTTCGAAAAGATTTTTCCCGAGACATAATGCTCCGTGATTTTTCATAATGGCAATATTAGACGATTTTAAGCCTGTGGCACATTTGTCGGCTAGTTCTTCCGTTCCCATTAAACAATATTCAATATAAGTGATTTCTCCAAGAATAAATCGTGATTCGCCGGTGAGATTTGTGTTTATTTTACTTGTGGAAACCGCATAAGTAGTTGCATATATTGGATGGGCATGAACAATAGCAAATACATCCGGACGTTGTATGTAAATTTTTTTATGAATGTTAATTTCCATACTGGGCTTAATATCCGGAGTTAAAAGAGTTCCGTCGCTATCAATAACAGCTACATCTTGCCATTTAAGTTTAGATTTATCTTTCTGGCTTGATGTTAGCAAAATTTTTCCGTCTTCTGTTCTCATGCTAACATTTCCGCCACTTGAACTTGTGAGTTTTTGTTTGTATAGTCGCCTCATTAGTTGGGCAACTTGTTTACGTTCATTTTTATAGAAAATCATTTTTCGAAAAGTTTTAAAATTTCATTATCAGTTATTACTCCTTTTTCTGTTATAAATCCTGTAATTAAAGATGCAGGAGTTATATCAAATGCAGGGTTTAAAGCACTCGAACCGGGACTGGTTATAAATGAATTTATTTTTTTATCGTTATGTAAACCTGTAATATTTGTGATCTCATCTTCGGAGCGGTATTCAATAATTATTTCACCTCCGGTTTTAGTATTTAAATCAAAAGTAGAAGAAGGAGCAGCCACATAAAACGGAATGCCGTAATATTTTGCAGCAATAGCTTTTTCAAGAGTTCCTATTTTATTTGCAGTATCTCCGTTGGATGCAATTCTATCTGCTCCGACAATCATCATGTCAACTAAATTTTTACTCATTAAAAAAGCTCCTGCATTGTCGGAAATGATTGTATGAGGAATTCCGTGATTTTTGAGCTCCCATGCAGTTAATCTTGCTCCTTGAAATCTCGGACGAGTTTCGTCAACATAAACAAAAATGTTTTTTCCGCTGTCATAAGCAGCATAAATGGGGGCAAGGGCAGAACCATAATCTACAAGAGCAAGCCAACCTGCGTTACAATGCGTTTCGATTCTGTAACCATCTTCTATTAATTCATTCCCATAAATTCCTATTAATCTGCCATGTTCGGCACATTCGTCTGCTACAGCAATTGCTTCTTTAATTGCAAAATCTTCGGAAATTTTTGATGCCTCCAAAACTCTTTCTGTAGCATAAAAAAGATTTACCGCAGTAGGACGTGTTGCATCAATTTTAATTTTTGCTTTTTGTAAGTGAGAATATAGTTCATTGTCTTTTGCTGAATATATTTCCTGAAGCATAGCATAAGCACCTGCAGCTCCTATTGACCCCGCACCTCTGACAGTCATGTTTTTTATTGCGGTACAAGTTTCATCAGAATTTTTGCAATAATGTATCTTGAATTCAAACGGTAAACAATTTTGGTCAATCATGCAAACCGTTGTTTTTTCCATCCAGATTGATCTGTAGTGTTTTTTATTTACTTTCATTATTCAAAGTTTAGCATTGTAAAAATACGAAAATTTTTATAATTGAGTTGTGAGCGATTTTCTTTATGTTGTTTTGAACGAAGTTTCAATTTTATAATTCAAAAAGAATTTATTATTCTAAGTTACATAATAAGTTTTATCCTTTAAGAATTATTTAATGATAACAACTAACAGAGTTTTTGGAGATGTAAAACGGATAAACTTTTATTTTTGAAATTCATATTCAAAATAATGTTGTTACATTTTTATATGTTTTAATTTCAATGTCATATCAATATTTGGGATTCTTATTCAAATTTATGTTGTTGAGTTTATGTCAAAGGTTACACATAACTGGTGAAGTTTTTGGGTTTTAGTTTACTGAATTTTTATCCTGCGTTTCTTATTCAAATTTATGTTGTTAAATTTTCTGTTGGAAGCTACGGAAAAAATATTTAATAAATACTTTGATACAAAAATATTTGGAAAAATTTTGCGACATGATAATGTTTATTTTTGATTAGTTGTTTTATATTAAAGGTTTAATCGTTTCAGTTAACAAATATTTTGTGTTTAGATTGAAAATAAATTTTAAATTTGAAAAAATAAATCAGTTTATGAAAAACTTTTGCGCAATTATCTTAACTCTTTTTTTTCTTATTTTTTGCAATTCAATTTTTTCTCAGAAGAAAACCTCCGAAGAGATTATAAATTCTATAGCCGGTTTGCCTGAGTTGAATAACGCCATTTTAGGATTATATGCAAAAAATTTAACTGTAGATAGTGTAATTATTGATTATAACTCAAAACTAAGTCTTTGTCCGGCTTCAGTTTTTAAAATTTTCCCTACAGCTTTAGCTTTGGAAATATTAGGCCCAAATTCTGAGTTTAAAACTGAAATTGCATATTCAGGAAATATTGATTCTTCGGGAAATTTAAACGGAGATTTATATGTAATTGGTTTTGGAGATCCAAGTTTAGGTTCTTTAAATTTTGAAAATCATTATAATAAAGAGGCTGTTTTATTGCTTAAATGGGTAAATGATATTAAAAAAGCAGGAATAAAACGAATAAATGGTAATTTAATTGCTGATGCTTCGTATTTCGGAAAAATAAATATTAACGGAAAATGGCTTTGGGAGGATGTTGCTAATCATTATGGCACTAAAGCTTCGTCTTTAAACTATCTGGATAATCTGTTCTATATTCATTTTAAAACAGGCAATAAAGAGGGTCTTCCTACAGAAATAATTAGAATCAATCCACCTGATTTAGGTATTGAAATAAATAATGAAGTGATTACTTCCAAAAACAATTTTGATGAAGCCTATATTTATTTTACACGTGATTCAAAAAAACTTGATATTCGTGGAACTCTGCCAATGAATAAAAGTGATTTTCAAATAAAAGCTGCTTTACCTGATCCTGAAATGTATTTACTTAATCAACTTGAGAATGCTTTAAAAATCAATGGAATAGTAGTAACCGGGAAAAAAGAAGTAATCTTTAATAAAAAAACTGAAGAAAATATAAAAGTAATTAGCACTACATTTTCACCAAAACTTTCTGAAATAGTCCGAGTTACCAACATCAAAAGTCAAAATCTGTATGCTGAGATATTGTCATATCATATTTCCAAAAAATTTGGAAAAAGTTATGCTGATCTGTTAAAAGAATTTTTAAATATTCGAGGCATTGATTCCAGAGGATTATTCGTTGATGATGCTTGCGGTTTGAGTCGTTCAAATGGGTTGACCTGCAAACAAATGACAGATTTTTTGATTTATATGAAAACAAAATCTCCTGTGGGGGACATATTCCTAAAAACTTTTCCGATAACAGAATTAAAAGGTACGGTTTCTAAATACGCAATTCAAAATACAGAGAAAAATAAAATGTATGCTAAAAGTGGCAGTATGAATCGTGTCAGAGCATATGCCGGATATATATTTAACAATAAAGGTGAAGAAATTGCATTTTGTGTAATTGCTAATAATTATGGGTGCCCCGGATTCAGAATGAGAAAAATATTCGAGGAACTTTTTATTACCATTTCTAAGCTTGAATAATGAAAAAAATTTTATTTTCTGTTTTTGATTTTGTTAAAAAGGATTTTCATGCCGGACTTTATTTATCGGTATTTTTATTCACTTCAACTTTAATCTTGATTGAATATATTTATTTCCCGTATGATAAATTAACTAATAAGTATAACCTCGAGTTTAAGGTATATTTCATAAATTTTTTCTGGTTTTTCTTTTCTTATGGGATTACTTTATTGATTATTAAAATTTTTAGGAAAAATGAAATAAAAATAAACCTTGAACTTTTTTTTAAGCTTTTTGTAGCCATTTTAATTCTCAGTGTATATATTTCTTATTTTGGTCAGTATGGTATAGATATAAAAATTCCGTACCCTGAAAAATTTTATTTTTATCAGGTTTTTGATAACTTTTCGGGTTTAGTAACAATAGTTATTCCTTTGTCGCTTATTTGGTATTTTCTCGATAAGGAAAGTGTTCCTGATTTTTACGGGTTAAGGTTTTATGGAATACGCTTATTCCCATTGGGAATTTTAATTTTAACCGTTGTAGCAATATCTTTTATTGGCTCTTTTTTTAAAGATGTTTCTAAGTATTATCCAATTTTAGAAAGAACGTATTATAAAAGTTTTGCTAACGAATTAGGTACATCTGAATTTTTAACTGCAATTTTTTTTGAGATTGCCTACCTGTTTGATTTTTTTATTATTGAGTTATTTTTCAGAGGTTTTATGATTCTGGGTTTAATAAAATTATTAGGTAGAAATTCTATTTTGCCAGTTTCGGTTTTATATGTAGTAATTCATTTTGGAAAACCTTTACCTGAGACTATTAGCTCATTTTTTGGTGCATATTTCTTAGGGATTATTGCATTTGAAGAAAAGCACATCTGGTGGGGTGTAATTTTACATTGTTTACTTGCTCTTGCAATGGAAATATTTACTCTTTCTTAAAAAATAGCCTAAGCATATATACTTAGGCTAAAGAATAGGTAATTTGAAAAAATATTATTTTGAAATTTTGCTATTTACAAGGTCTAAAATTTTATTTTGTAATTCTATTGCTTTTCTT
Organism: Bacteroidales bacterium Bact_19; assembly: GCA_001603595.1. Taxonomy (GTDB): domain Bacteria; phylum Bacteroidota; class Bacteroidia; order Bacteroidales; family ML635J-15; genus Bact-19. The sequence continues at coordinate 37,329 of LUZK01000073.1, read as the reverse complement.
TCAATTTCTGAACCTTCTGCAATAATTTGATTAACAAAATCTTTATCATCATAACCAGAGCCATTTATTTTAACATTCAAAAATGCTCCTCTAACTGCTGCCGTAGCTGCTAAAGCTCCAACACTGGCATCGCTTATTGAGGCTTCCAAACCATGTTTTGCCATTTCGAACATAACTTCCATACTTTCGTAACTTAGTTTCATGGTTTTAAAAGGAATCTCCATGGCAAATTTTGTTGCTTCCTGAATTGCTTTTTTTCTTGCAGCTTTTTCTTCATCATTTGATTTTGGAAGTCCGAAGGCATCTATTATTTTGTTGAATGCTCTGGTGTCTTCATCAACAAGTTTTAGAAGCTCGTCATGATAATATTTTCCTTTTTCTGCCCAATCACTATATTCCATCCATCTATCATCATGTCTGTATTTATTTGCCGTGAGATTGGCTACCATAGTGCCAAGAGCAGCACCTAATGCTCCCATATATGCTGAAATCGACCCTCCTCCGGGAGCAGGTGATTCCGATGCCGTGGTATGACAGAATTTTACCAAATCCATGTCAACAAGTTTATTGCCGCTGTCTTCTTCGAGCATATATTCTATAATATTTTTCTTTGGGTCAAAAGGTTTAAGCTCATCAAGGCCAAGCGATTTAACAGCAATTTTAATTATTTCGCTGTCGGCAATTCCTGTTGAACGACCTTGCTTTTTCAGAAAATACTTACCTGCATCCAGTATGGCTTTTAATGGAATCACACCAACAAGTTCGGAACCTGTGACTCTTAATCCATGAGCTTGAGCTCTCTCACAAACTGTGTCAAATGCCACGTGTACCGGAGTTACATCTATATCGGTGAGATTCATTGAAATTTGAGCAATTCCATACTCTTCAATATACCATCCGATAGCTTTTACTGATTTTAATAATCCAGGTTCATAAACTTTGTTACCTTTTTCGTCTAAAACAGGTTTTCCTGTAACAGGATGTCCTTCACGTTTTACACGTCCTTTCTCTCTTACATCAAAAGCTATTGAATTAGCTTTGTTTACGGATGTTGTATTAAGATTTATATTGTATGCAACTAAAAATTTACGTGCTCCAACTGCAGTTGCCCCTGTTTTCGCTACATGTTCGTTCCATTCTGCAGGTCCAAAGTCGGGTTCCCATTCCGGATTTACTAATTTCTTTGATAACCCTTCATATTCCCCTGAGCGACAATTGGCAAGATTTTTTCTTTCTGGCTTAAATGCTGCAAATTCATAACAATAAACCGGAATAGACAACTCTTTGCCTATTCTTTCGGCTAATTTACGTGCATACTCAACAGTTTCTTCCATACTGATGTTTGCTACCGGAATAAGCGGACAAACATCTGTTGCTCCAAACCTCGGATGAGCTCCTTTATGTTTTCGCATATCAATCAATTCCGAAGCTTTTTTTACGGCCAGAAAAGCAGCATTACAAACTTCTTCCGGCGTACCGACAAAAGTAATAACAGTACGATTTGTGGCTGCTCCTGGATCAACATTTAATAACTTTACTCCTTCGCAGGATTCTATAACATCAGTAATTTGTTTAATTATGGACATATCACGTCCTTCACTAAAATTTGGAACACATTCAATAATTTGTTTCATAATTGTATTTATTTTATTTATTCTATTGCATTGTATTGAAATCCTAAACGCTTCCCGGTTTGCATTTTATGCTTGTTCATTTTTTCTTGCATATCTCTTACTGTTATTATTTTTACTTCATTATAAGGAGGAACAAGCAAATCAAACTTTAAAACATAAGCCATGGTATTTTCTATTAAAGTGCGTATATTGTTTTCATTTACCTCATTTTTCCCGAAAGCCGGATAGTTAAAACCAAGCTCTCTTCTCCCTTCAATGAAAAATGTACAATCTTTATTTACAAAAATCCGCCCGATTAAATATCCAAGGTCATCCATTCTATAATACTTGAACGAATCTGCTAAAAAATTATATATATTAATTATTCCAGAATAGGTTAATAAAGGTTCCTGAACAAAATAATTGTCTTTCCATATTTCATGATTTCGTGGAAATTCAAATACATTTGAGTGCATATTAAAGATTATTAAGTCTCCGGCAATTTTCAACTCTGCTTCAAACATTCCTCTGTCCCGGTATTCAAGCAGTACTCTTTCATCTTCAGAAGCAAGTTCCTTATCGTATTCTTTTGCAATTTCCTGAGCTAACTTTTTGATAATCTTTAATGTCTTTTTTGTTTGATCATAAACATTTTGTTTAAGAACTGCTTTTTCTTTTAGTACACTTATAACGTGTTCTTTAATAGATTTTTCTTTTGGCTCGTCCATTTATTTTAATTTAGTATGACCTTGCAAAAACTACTCTGAAATTAGATTTTTTACCTGTGTAGATGCATTTTCCCTCTTCAATTTCAGGATTTAATGGAATTAATCTTATTGTTGCTTTAGTTTCTTCTTTTATTTTTTCTTCAGTTTCTTTTGTTCCATCCCAATGAGCAAGAACAAAGCCTCCTTTTTCATCAAGAATCTGCTTGAATTCTTCCCATGTATCTGCTTTATGCGTATTTTCCTCTCTGAATTTTAATGCATTGTTATAAATATTCTGCTGGATATCTTCGAGTAAAAATTTAATATGTTCAATAATATTTTCGTTGGTAATAAATTCTTTTGTTAGAGTATCTCTTCTTGCAACTTCCCATGTATTGTTTTGATAATCTTTTGGCCCGATTGCCAATCGTATCGGAACGCCTTTTAATTCCCATTCTGCAAATTTAAAACCTGGACGTTGATTGTCTCTGTCATCAAATTTAAAACTAATATTCAAAATTCTGAGCTTTTCTGTAAGTTCCCTTACTCTTTGCCTTATGAGATTTAATTCTTCATCATTCTTGTAAATTGGCACTATTACAACCTGTATTGGAGCAAGTTTTGGAGGTAAAACAAGTCCGTTATTATCGGAATGTGACATTATCAAAGCTCCCATTAATCTTGTCGAAACTCCCCAGGATGTTGCCCATACATATTCTTCCTGATTTTCTTTATTTAGAAATTTTACGTCAAAGGCTTTTGCAAAATTTTGAGCTAAAAAATGTGAAGTTCCTGCTTGTAGAGCTTTGCCATCCTGCATTAAAGCTTCAATACAATAGGTGTCTTCTGCACCAGCAAATCTTTCATTTTCGCTCTTTCTTCCGACTAAAACCGGAATACCTAAATAATTGACCGCAAAATCTTGATATACTTTTATCATTCTTTGAGCCTCTTCGATAGCTTCTTTACGACTTGCATGAGCAGTATGTCCTTCTTGCCATAAAAATTCTGCAGTTCGTAAAAAAAGCCTTGTCCTCATTTCCCATCTTACAACATTAGCCCATTGATTTACCAAAATAGGTAAGTCTCTGTATGATTGTATCCAGTTACGATAAGTATTCCAAATTATTGTTTCTGAAGTAGGTCTTACAATCAATTCTTCTTCGAGTTTAGCCTCTGGATCAACTTCTATTCCTCCATGCCCATCATTCTTTAGACGGTAATGGGTTACTACCGCACATTCTTTTGCAAATCCTTCAACATGTTTTGCCTCCTTGCTGAAAAAAGATTTTGGTATGAAAATTGGAAAATAGGCGTTGGTATGACCGGTATCTTTAAACATTTTGTCAAGTATGGATTGCATTTTTTCCCAAATACTGTATCCGTATGGTTTAATCACCATGCAACCTCTTACTGCTGAATTTTCTGCTAAATCAGCATTCAGTACTAAGTCATTGTACCATTGTGAGTAATTTTCCTCCTTCTTCGTTAACGCTTTTGCCATAATTTATTGGTATGAAATTTGTTGCAAAATTAAGTAAAGTTCTTTAAAATTTTTTGTTCAAAAATATAAAATTAAAACTATTATGAAAGCAGTTTTTTATCTCTCGGTAATTTTAATTTTCCTGGCAACAAGTTGCACGATTAATCTGTACACTACCGGAGGCTACGATGATGTTTATACATCAACAGCTCCTGCCAAGGGAAATAATAAAGTTAATACCTCAAAAGTTGATAATGATAAAGCAACTTATGAGGAAACTTTTAATAATGAGTTTAATTACCAATCGAGCTATGATTCTTCGCAAAATAATACCGAAGAATATTATTCCGACGATTCTCAATGGTCGGGTTCAGGTAATTACATTGTAAATAATTATTACGGGGATTATTATGAAGGGGATTCATATTCATCTTACTTTTCCAGGTTTGGAAGGTTTTATGCTCCTTATTATTACTATGATCCCTGGTATTACGATCCTTGGTTTTACGGTTACGGTTGGTCTGTAAGCATTGGCTGGTATGTAGGTTATTATCCTTATTGGAGTTATCCTTATTGGAGATACCCATACTGGAGTTATTGGGGATATCCTTATTATAGTAGTTGGAATTCAGGATATTATTGGGGATATCAACATGGATATTATGACGGATATTGGAGTAATAATTACTATTGGAATGATCCTTTCAGACCAAATAATTCCTCAGGTATTTATTACGGACATATGGGATCAAGCAGTGGTAACGGGTCAAGTAGTTCATCAAGAATTCCAAGCAATAATAATTCCGGAAATACTCCAAATACTTTGAATAACTACAATAGTGCTTCCAATGTAAATGATGGTAGAGTTGGAAGAGATGGAGGTTCAAATAATACTGTACAACCTGTAGATGTGACCCAAGAAAGAGTTCCATCAAGTATTACTACGGTTGAGGATTCCGGAAGAAAACCTGTTGATGTTAAACCAAGTGGAGATATAAAACCTTCTGATAAAGATATATATCCTGCCGTTACTGATGCCAACAGAAAACCTATAGGAGACAAGACTGAAAATTCTCGAAATAATAACTCATCTCAAGTGAATCCAACAATAAATAATAACGAAAGAATACCATCCAACCAAAATTCTTCCGGTCGAACTCCTTCTATTCAGGATAATAACAGCCGACCGTACAACAAACCTGAATACAATTCAAAACCTAATTATAATGTTGGAAGAGAATCAAATACAAACCAGGGTATGCCGAGAGGTAATGCTTCGGAAAATAGTTATACGCGGCCATCAAATAATACACCGAATAATAATAGCTATAATCGTCCGTCGAATAATTCAAATTCCGGAACAAGACCATCTTCGGGGAGTTCAAATGTAAGTCCGTCTCGAAATTCCGGTACATATAATTCAGGTAGTTCATCATCCGGTTCAAGAACAGGAGGCAGTTCATATTCAACAGGTTCGTCTTCGGAATCTAGAAGTAGCAGCGGTTCTTATTCAGGTTCTTCATCAAATTCACGGAGTAGTGGAAGTTCTCACTCAGGTTCTTCAAGCAGTAGTTCAGGTTCCGGTTCACGTAGTGGCAGCAGTTCATATTCAGGAGGTTCTTCATCAAGTAGTTCAGGTGGTCGTACTCGCTAAAATTTAAAAATATGAGAAGTAATTTAATATTGATAGGTGTATTTTTATTTGTATCTATTTTAGGTTTTGCACAAAGTGAAGTTGAAGCTCTAAGATATTCTTTCTTAACACCTTCCGGCACTGCAAGATATTCTGCAATGGGAGGGTCTTTTGGGGCTTTAGGTGCCGATCCTTCAGTGATAGGGTTTAATCCTGCAGGTATGGGAGTTTACAGATCTTCTCAATTTAGTTTTACTCCCGGATTTAATCTTGTAAATTCAAGCTCCGATTTTTTAGGTTCAAATTCAACAGATTATAATTTTAATTTTAAATTTGACAATTTTACTTACATTGGATCAATAAATTTAAATAATGACGAAAACTCAGTTAAAGCAGTAAATTTTGGTATTAGTTACAATAAACTTGCAGACTTTAATTCAAATATCCTTATTTCAGGTAAAAACACCTATAATAGTATGACAGACTGGTTTGCATCCAGAGCTTCTGGAACAGATTACAGAAATTTGAAGTCTCAAGATAATTTCTATAGTAATTTGGCATGGGAGGCATATCTCATAGATCAGGATTTACCTGATACAATGAATTATGTTTCTGCTTACGGTGGAATTTATGGGGAAACGCAGAGACAATTTATTGGAAGAAAAGGGTTGATAGGTCAGTATGATTTTGCGGTAGCAATAAATCTTGAAAATAAGTTATACTTGGGAACAAGTATTGGAATACAATCTATTAGCTTTATCCAAAAATCAACTTTATCAGAAATTGATGAAGGTAATCTCATTCCGGATTTTAAGTCTTTTAATTTTATACAATATCAGAAAACTTCAGGTTCCGGAATTAATTTTAACCTGGGAGTTTTGTATTCACCGGCGGATTGGATTAGGTTTGGAGGAGCAATTCATACTCCAACAGTTTTATCATTAAAATTAAATTATAATAATTCTATAAAATCTGTTTTTGAAACTGCTGAAAAGTCTAAAGAACTTGATTCGAAGAATGGCTATTTTGATTATCAATTAGTTACACCATTTAGAGCTAATTCAAGTTTGGGATTCATTATTGCTAAAACCGCATTATTGAATATTGATTACGAATATGTTGATTATTCTTTATCAAGACTTAGATCTGATAATTACGGATTTTTTGATGAAAACGATAATATACGTTCAGAATATAAACCTGCTCATAATTTAAAGCTCGGATTAGAATATAGAATTGGAAATATAAGTTTGAGAGCAGGTGGGGCATATTTTGATTCACCTTATAAAACTGATCATATAAATCAAGGTAGTTATGCTTTATTGGTTAGTGGTGGAATTGGAATTTTCTTCGAAAATATATATCTTGATTTTGCATATTCTAATTTGATGAGCAAAGAGGTTTACTATATGTACGAAGGTTATGGAGTAAATAGTCCTGCCACAGATATTAAGTTAATGAAAAATTCATTTATAACAACTATAGGATTTAGATTTTAGTTTAATACTCCTTCTTTTAAATTTAATTTATTTTAAGGTAACCAAGTAATTTTGGTTATCTTTTTTTGTTAAATTTAAAAAAATAAAAAAAAACATGAAAAATAAAACCTTTTCAAAAATATTACGTATAGAGGTCTGATAAAAAAATTAAACATACTACAAAAATAATTAATAAGAATGAGACAGTTAAAGATTACTAAATCGATTACCAACCGTGAAAGTGCTTCACTTGACAAGTATCTCCAGGAGATAGGAAGAGAAGAATTAATTTCAGTAGAAGAAGAAGTTGAACTTGCTCAGCGTATTCGCCAGGGAGATAGAGAAGCTCTAGAGAAACTTACCAGAGCAAATTTACGATTTGTTGTATCTGTTGCTAAACAGTATCAAAATCAGGGTTTAACATTGCCAGACCTAATAAATGAGGGTAATTTGGGATTAATTAAAGCTGCCGAAAAATTTGACGAAACACGAGGATTCAAATTCATATCTTATGCAGTGTGGTGGATTCGTCAATCTATTCTGCAAGCTTTGGCTGAACAATCACGTATTGTTCGTTTACCTTTGAACCAAGTGGGCTCATTAAACAAAATCAATAAAGCTTTTGCAAAATTTGAACAAGAAAATGAGAGAAAACCGACAGCTGAAGAATTAGCAAGAGAGCTTGATATGCCCGAAGATAAAGTTGCAGATACACTAAGAGTTTCAGGGCGTCATGTTTCTGTTGATGCTCCTCTTGCAAGCGGCGAAGAAAGTACAATGCTCGATGTGATGGAAAACACTGATATCCCTCATACCGATGCAAAACTTATTAGCGAATCACTGTCGAAAGAAATTGAAAGAGCCCTTGCTACTCTCACTGAAAGAGAAAGGGATATTATCAAACTTTTCTTTGGAATCGGTTGTCAAGAAATGACGCTCGAAGAAATAGGCGATAAGTTCGGGCTTACTCGCGAACGTGTTCGTCAAATTAAGGAAAAAGCAATTAGACGACTAAGACACTCCTCCAGAAGCAAACTTTTGAAAAGTTATCTGGGGTAGTAGGAGGGAATGAACCTGTTATTGTATTATAAGTTTTTTGTAAATAGATTCCTGGTTGTTGAAAACTCTTAAATAATAAATTCCGGGATTAAGAGTTTTAATGTCTATCATTGATGAAAAATCTTTAATTTTAATTAACTTTATTACAGTTCCGTCTGTAGAAATGATTTCAAGATTATAGTTTTCTATATCGGAATTTATTATGAAATAATCGGTAGTGGGATTTGGATAAACCTCTGTTTTAGAAAAATAATTTTTATTTTTTATGGAACTGGTTTCTACTGTGTAGAAGCCTGTGTATTTGCAACCGTATCCGTCGGTGATTGTGAAAGCATAATCCCCGGGATAGAGGTTGTTTATGCTAAAGCCAGATGCAAAATTTGACCAGATAATGCTATATGGTTCGTTACCGCTGAGGATGACTATTGAGATACTTCCATCATTTGCTTGATAATCTGAAGCATTTGTGATGACTGCATCAAATATCAGTTCATCTGAAAAATTTACATATACTTCACCATTAGCCGAACATCCGTAATTATCTGTGGTGGTTACACTAAATAGTCCGGGTTCGGATACTGTCAGTGTTGGGCTTGTTTGTCCATTACTCCACAAGTAAGTTTCAAAATTATCTTGCGGAGTTATTATAAAAGAGTTCCCATAGCAAATGGTTGTATCATTACCGAGGAAAACATTTTGCGGAGACATAATAAAATTAATAGGTACTCTTGCAGACGAACAATTTGCGTTTGCTGGAATAACTTCAATATTGTAAAAGAAATACCAGAAACTGTTACTGTAATTATTTCCTGTAATTGAAATCAAATTTTCAATTGTAAAAGGGTATCCAATATTAGGTCCGCCATAATCACCGGTATATGATAAATTATTGCCGGGATTTAGGTGAATTGCAAAATTATTTCCTTGAGGAATAAATAAATCAAGATCAATTATACTTTCACCATTTTCAATACTTATGCTTTTAGTATCAATTACCTGACCTTGAGAGTTTTTTAGGGTAATAGTTCTGTTAGCTGTTCCGGAAGCATATACTCGGGCAGATTTTATTATTAAATCAGTATAGGCATTTAAATAAATTGCCCTATCAATTGACCAGCCAAAATAACCTCCCGGACCATTGTTATTCTGTAATCCTACATATTGAGGAACTTGATATGAAACAAATTGATAATAAAAGACTGTATCATGCTGTAAACTTGTCAAACTAAGTTCATTTCCTTGCATGAAGGATTGATTATCGTTAATGTTTTGAAACCAATGAATATTTTCCGGATATTCCGTCGGAATAATTAAGTTAACATCAGAATTTTTGCAAAAATGGACATCATCAACTAATGGTGGTAAATCTCTGTTGACTTCAACAAAATTTGGAATAAATAGAGAAGAAGTTCCAAATGAATTTGCAACTTGAAGGCTTACCGAATAAACTCCGTTTTGATTATAAATATGAACCGGATTTTGTTCTGTAGAAGTATTTCCATCACCAAAATCCCAAAGCCATTCTGTAGCTGGTGGATTACAAGCGGATAAGTCATAGAATGAAATCTCCCCGGTACAATTGTTGAAATTAGATTTGGTAAAATTAACAAAAGGTAGTCCGGGTGGAGCTTCTATGCAGAAATTATGTGAAATCGAAAAAGTAAAAGAACATCCTTCTACAAGCACTTGATTTGTTGTACTTCGAATTATCTTGTAAAAGCCGTTTCCATAACCTGCACACATTCCATCACCGAAAGAATCAAATACGTTTAAAGTATAACATCCGGGATTAATACATAAATCAATAGTATATAATGTGTTGGATAAATATCCAGAGCCTGAAGCAATAATTTCGTTGTTAGAATTTTTAATATTCCATGAAGTTTCGCTACCATAATTATCTGTAAATATTTGCACTTGAATATTTTCTCCATAATTATAGTCGAAACTTAAACTTTTTGAGTTGTTTTGTGGATTTGAATCGGGATATGAGTTGGGGTTAGAACATATAAATTGAATTGTGTGAGATCCATAATTTATTTGAGAAGAGTCGAAAGTTATCAAAATACTGTCATTTGGTGGGATTGTTTGATTTACATCCATGCTAACTAAAGGGAAAAAATCAAGTCGGTACTTAATGTTGAAATTTTCAATAGTTGTATTGGAATGATTTACAACATATAACTGTGGAATAAAATCTTGATAAGTACATTCGTTTTGTTGGGGAAAAACAATTTTTCCGATTGCAATATCTGCTCCTGTAACAGAAAATTGTGCTGATGAAATATTGTTGTTAGGGAAAATGTCAGTCTGTCCGATTAACTCAACGCTTGCAGTTACAGAATGTGTTCCGGGAGCTAATGTAATGGAAGAAAATAAAACGTCTCTGTTTTGACCGGGTGCTAAGTTTATATTCGAAAGCTCACGTTCAACTTCGTTTAGGTCATCAATTTTATAATAGACTTTAACATTCTGAATGGGTTGAGTTCCGGAGTTCTTTATTGTTACCGAAGGATTTTGTTGATTATTCCAGAAATAATATGTTCCATTAGGACAATTAATTGAAAGTAATTGTACATCATAATATGATTGAGAAATACATAATGAAGTTATCCCCAAAAGTAAAAATGGAATAAACAGCTTTTTCATATTGGTAGTGATTAGATTTTTGTAAAGTTATTTATTTTTTGAATAGGTTTTAATTTTTGACCAGAAAAATTTTATTCCAAAATTGACTTTTGTTAATTGAACTCTCTTTTTAATTTTGTTAAACCCTTTTGCTTGCAATGGATTTAACCCATATTGTCTTGCTAATTTGAAAAACAAGGAATTTTTTAAAAATTCGTTTTTATCAATATTATTTCTTCTCCATTCTTCATTAACCCAGTGTATCACAAACCAATTATCAGGAATTTTATAATCGGAGGCAAGAAATCTGCGAATAATATCCCAGCTGTCTGTATTGGAGAAATTTTTAATAAAGCAGTCAAGTTTTAATTCATATACGTTTTTAACTAAAATTTCGATGGGTAGATGCCAATCGCGGTTTTCGGCAGTAACTTTTTTTGATGCTTCATTGTAGCAAATTTCCATTAGCTTGCTGCCTTTAGGGCATTTCATAATGTTTCCTACTAAAGGCAAGGAATGATGAACTCTAAAAACATATTTTTCCTCAAAATCCAGAGGTTTAAGACAGGTAATGTCCATATCTGTCCACCATCCTCCGTATAGATATAAAAGTTTATACCTAAAAATATCACTAAAACCTGCATAACTGCCTTTGCCGTGTCCAAATTGATTAGTGTATTTGTAGCAAAAAACTTTTTCAAAGGGAATAATTTCATTTGCATCTTTAAGTTTTAGGTTACATGGTAATTCAGTTTTAATGCTATCATAACTCCATAACCAAAATTCATGTCCGTGAGAAATAAAAGACTTAATTGTTAATAATTCTGTAATACTCAGATTATTACCAATCCAAAGCCCATGTACAATTTTATTTGAATGTTGCATGTATGAAAAATTCCTTAAGACTTCAAAAATAAAAATTTTATTGAAAATTATGCAGTTTGGAAAAAATACTTTGAAGAATGTGATTATTCAACAATAAATTTTTCGATAAAGATTTGTTTTCCTATTTGAACTTTAATTATATAGATAGAACTCGGAAAGTTCTTTTTAGAAAGAAATATCTCATTTTGTCTATTAATAAAAATATTTTCATGGTAGAATAGTTTTCCGGAAATATCAAATACAAAAATATTTGCAAATTCTGAATTGCCTGAAAGTTTTATACGTATATTTTCATTTTGCTGAATAGTTTCAAAAGAGCTTGTAGTAAAATTATGGGTTATGTTAGCCGGGATATCATTTAATTTAATGTATTTAACTGAGCTTATCATGTTTTCTTTAGTAATTTGAATTACAGGAATTCTGAAATTATTAGTTAGCCATTTATATTCGTAGTAAGTTCGTGGTGGACTTAAAAAACCAAAGCCATATTGCTCCATGAAAATAGTATCTCTTGTAATTATTGTAGATTTAAGTCTTATACATTCATAGTCTCCATAAGGCATCTTAACTATTCCCCAGCCGTCAACATAATTTTTTCTGTATATGTATTGTCCATATGTTCCATATTCTGGAACTTGTATGCTGAAGAAAGAAACAGAAGAATCCTCTTCATTGCCATAAGTTAGAGGGAATATGTAATAGTTTTCGGGGATATCGTATTTCTGAGGGGTTGGAATATCATTAACTTTTGCTGCAAATCCAACTTTTTTAAAAGATGAAGTAGTATTTTTATAAAAATCATAGGAATCGGTAATTTGAATCGGAGCTTGTGGAGGAACGCCTGGAGCTTTTGCCGGAGAACAAATATTCGAAACAAAAGGATAGGTAAAGATAAGATTATAACTAAACGGGGCATTATAAGGGTATAAAAAGACAAGGCTGTCCTGTCCGTTTGAGTTTAAATTGGAAAAATCCCAGATGTAATTCTCTCCCGTATTTTCGTAACTGTTTCCCTGAATATTAGAAAGGTTAATAATAAAAACATCACCGGGATTAGGCATATCATTATGAGTAATTGTAATTTGAGAATACAACGAAAAATTCACGAGAAAAGACAAAATTAAAACCCTGTATTTCATTTTTAAAAATTTGAGTACAATAAAAAAAATAAATAATCAAAATGTTCTTTAGAAATAAAAAATTGAGATTAAATTCGCAAAAAAATTTTCACCATAAATGTTTAACCTTTCTGACAGCATAAAATTTTTTTACCGACAATTAAACAGGATAAAAATTCTTTTTTTGAAATATCCCACATCGCAAGGAGCATGGAGCTTATCTGAGAAACAAATTAAGGATTTCAATAAAGAGAGATATCATGGTCCCAAAAAATTGGTTTGTTATAATCCTTTTGTTAACCTGTATTTTAACAGCCGTGGACAGGTGGTTGTATGTTGTCGAAATCAGGATACAGTTTTGGGAAGTTATCCTGAACAAAAAATAAAAGAAATTTGGTTTGGACACAAAGCATATGAATTACGCGAAAAATTATCATCCAACGACCTTTCGATGGGCTGTCAATATTGTTATCATCAGATTGCTACTTCGAGATTCCACGGATTACCTTCTATGCATGCAGACAGATATGCAGTAACAAAAACAACATATCCTAAAATACTCGAATTGGAACTTTCCAATAAATGCAATTTACAATGCATAATGTGTTCGGGAATTGTATCCTCGAGTATTCGTAAATGTCGTGAAAATTTACCGGAATTGGAGAGTAAGTATGATGGACAGTTTGTCGAACAATTAAAAGAATTTTTACCTTATGCACGGGAAATAAAATTTTACGGAGGCGAACCTTTTTTGATTGATTTGTATTATAAAATCTGGGATGAATTATTACGAATTAAATCTAAAGCAAAACTGCATGTAGTAACAAACGGAACAGTATTAAACGATAAAGTCAGAAATTACCTTAAAAAGTTGAATTTTACCATTACAGTTAGTTTTGATTCATTGGATAAGGATACTTTTGAGTCAATAAGAGTAGGGGCAGATTTTGATAAGGTTAAGGCAAACATTCTCGAATATAACAATTTGCTTGGGGGCAAAGGATTGTCCCTGAGTTTGACTCCCATGCAGATAAATTGCAGAGAAGTTCCCGCCGTAATAGATTTCTGTAATTCATTAAATGCAACCATAAACCTTTCTTTTCTTGAAAATCCGCGTAAGTTTGCAATCTGGATAATGTCATCGTATGAGTTGAAAGAATTAGAGAATTTTTACAGGTCTTATGTATTTATGCCGGCATCGAGCGTTAATGCAAAATATAATTTTGAAGTTTACAGGCAATTTGTGAGTCAAATTACGAAATATCATCAAATAAATAAATCCCTTGAGGAAGAATATTTTCAAAATTTACCTGATGAAATTTCATCCAGAGAATTTGTTGGGGATTTTTTTGAAAGGATGTTGAGGAAAAATGTTATTTATGAAAATCAAAAGAATATTATTAAAAATTTAATAGAAGAAATATCTTCAAAATTGGATATGCATGAAAAACGAGTTTATTGGGGAAATATTTATAATTATTTATTCTCAAGAGGAGAAGAGGATTTAAAAAATCTTACAAAAAATGGATTTGATGAAAATAAAGTTAAATCTGTTTTATTAAGTTTAACAAAAATGAAAGATGTTTACCCAAAATCGTACAAGGATTTTAACATTTAAAATTAGATCAAATATTTTTTTCATTACTTTTGTGAAAAAATAAGGTGGAAAATCTAAAAAAACCTGAATGGTTAAATAAAAAATTAGATTATGAAAGTATGAAGTCAATGGGCGAGATGCTCAGGAGTTTAAATCTTCATACTGTTTGTGAGGGAGCAAAATGTCCGAATATGGGAGAATGCTTTCGTAATCGAACGGCAACATTCATGATTTTAGGAGATATCTGCACACGTAATTGTAAGTTTTGTGCAATTCCTGCCGGCAAACCCAAACCTGTTGATCCCGAAGAACCTTATAATTTAGCTCGAGCAGCATTAAAGCTAAAATTAAATCACGTGGTTATAACATCTGTAACCAGAGATGATTTGCCAGATGGCGGAGCAGAGCAATTTGCAAAATGTATTAAAGAAGTACGTAAAGTATTGCCGGAATCGAGTGTAGAAGTTTTAATTCCTGATTTTAAAGGAGATAAATTAGCTTTAGATAAAATTATAAATGAAAATCCCGAAATTCTAAACCATAATATCGAGACTGTTCCATCTTTATATCCCACAGTCAGACCTATGGCTCAATATGAAAGGTCATTGGAATTATTGGAATACGTTAAAGAAAAAAATCTTAAAATTTATACTAAATCCGGAATTATGTTAGGATTAGGAGAAACCATTGAGGAGGTTCATGAAGTTTTTGATGATTTAAGAAAATATCAATGTGATATGTTGACGATCGGGCAATATTTGCCACCATCATATAACCACGCATTGCTAAAGGAATACGTAAAACCAGAAGTATTTGAAGAACTTAAAGAAATAGCAATCACTAAAGGCTTTAAATTTGTAGCAAGTGGTCCTTATGTTCGCAGTTCCTACCACGCTGCCGAAGGAATTAAAGAAATAAACCAAAGCTAAGTTATTATGAAGCACATAGAATTTGATAATTATTTAAGAGCATCTTTCAGTTTTGCTCTTGAGGAGTATATTATGACAAATCCTGAATTTGATGATGAGTATTTTTTATTTTGGAGAACAGATCCTACATTAATGATAGGAAGATTCCAAAATACTATTGAAGAAATAAATTCAGCATTTGTAAATGAGCATAATATTCAGGTTGTAAGACGCAATAGCGGAGGAGGAACCGTATATACAGATCCGGATTGTTGGCAATTCAGCTTTATTACATGGAAAAAAGGCGGAAAAGTTAAAGATTTTCAAACTTTTACTAAACCTGTAGTTGATGCATTGAAGCAATTGGGTGTGGATACTCAATTCTCTGGTAGAAATGATTTGTTGTGTGATGGAAAAAAGTTTTCGGGAAATGCAAGATTTTCATTAAAAGACAGGTTTTTACATCATGGAACAATACTTTTCGATACAAATCTAGAAAATCTTGTAAGAGCAATTACTGTTGGAGAAGAAAAAATAATCTCCAAAGGCATAAAATCAGTACGAGAAAGGGTAACAAATATAAGACCCTATCTAAAAGAAGATATGGATAGTCTTTCATTTAGAGATAAAATGATCAGCATGCTACGTAAAGATATGGAGCAAATAACATTGAGTGAAAAAGATATTAATAAAATACTTGAAATTGAAAAATCAAAATTTCTTACTTGGGACTGGAATTACGGAGTTTCGCCTGCATTTAATATGAGTAAAAGTAAGCGTTTTGACGGAGGAAAAGTAAACGTTCAGTTGAATGTTGAAAATGGCATCATTAAAGAATTTGGAATATTTGGAGATTTCTTTTTTGATGATGAAATTCAGACTTTACAAGATTCACTTGTTGGATTAAGATTTGAAGCAGGACAAATTAGAAATAAACTCCAAGAGATACAAGCAGAAAAACATTTCTATCTGATTACAATAGACCAAATAATTGAGGTTTTATTTGAGTAAATTATAAAGAAGCATAGTAAATAGCCGGATTTATTAAATAAGTTCGGCTTTTTTTATATCCAAAAATCTGCAAGAAAATGATTTATAATATTTTTTTTTTTCGTCAAATTTAATAATTTTGAAAAATTTATAATGAGAGGATAAAATTTTAAATTATGAAAAAGATAATTACGATAGAGGAAGCAGTATCTAAAATTCAAAACGGCATGACATTGATGATTGGAGGTTTTTTAGGTGCAGGATCTCCACATTCTATAATTGCAGAACTGGTAGAAAAAGGGGTAAATGATTTAACAATAATTTGTAATGACACCGCATTTGCCGACAGAGGTTTAGGGCAGTTAATAGCAAATCGCCAGGTCAAAAAGGTAATAACCTCGCATATTGGAACAAATACAGCTACAATTGAACAATATAATAAAAAAGAGATAGAAGTTGAGTTTGTTCCTCAAGGAACTTTAGCTGAACGTATTCGTTGCGGTGGTGCGGGCTTAGGTGGAGTATTAACTCCAACCGGAATTGGTACTATAGTAGAAGAAGGTAAACAAAAAATCACAGTTAACGGCAAAGCATATTTATTAGAAACAGCTTTACGAGCCGATGTAGCTTTATTGGGAGCTTCTGTTGCCGATAAAATGGGAAATTTACATCATAAGGGAACAACGCAAAATTTTAATCCTATAATGGCAACAGCAGCAGATCTGGTAATTGCTGAAGCCGATGAAATTGTAGAAATTGGTGAAATTCCGATGGAAAATATTCATACTCAAGGGATTTTTGTTGATTTTATTGTAAAAGCAAACAAATAAAAAATATATTATGGCAGAAAAATTAAAATTAGAATTATCGGAGAAGTATTATAACGAAGCTCTGAAAATGATTCCGGGAGCAGTAGCAGGCATTAGACGGCCGTATAATTTTGTTCCTGGCGAATATCCTATTTTTTTTGATAATGCTAAAGGCGGTAAAGTATATGATGTTGACGGGAATGAGTATCTTGATTATTTATGTGCTTACGGTCCAATTATCATAGGACATCGTGAAGAAGAAATAGACAGTGCCGTCATAGAACAAATGAAAAATAAAGGATTTTGTTTTTCATTGGTTCAGCCAGTGCAAAACCGTTTGGCAGCAAAATTAATAGAATTAATTCCATCTGCCGAAATGGTTGTATTTGTAAAAACAGGTTCTGATGCAACTTCAACAGCAATTAGAGTAGCAAGAGGTGCTACCGACAGAACAAAAGTTGTAAGATGCGGATATCATGGATGGCATGATTGGTGTGTGGAAGTAAAAGGCGGCATACCTCAAAAACTATATGAAGATGTTCACGAAGTACATTACAATGATTTAGACGAGCTCGAAGATGTAATGAAAAAACATGGGGATGACATGGCTGCAATTATAATTACCCCGGTAGGTCATCCACTTGCAGAAAAGGTTCAAATGCCCAAACCCGGCTATCTCGAAGGTGTGAGGGCATTAGCAGATAAATACGGAACAGTTCTTATTTTTGATGAAATACGCAGTGGTTTTAGATTTAGCCTTGGCGGAGCACAAAAAGTATTTGGAGTTACTCCTGATATATCAGTATTTGGAAAAGCTATTGCAAATGGTTATCCAATTAGTGTGGTTGTCGGAAAAGAAAAATATATGAAGGTTTTAGCCGACAAAGTATTTTTATCATCAACATTTTTCCCGAACAGTCTGGAACAAATAGCTGCATTAAAAACTATAGAGATTCTTGAAAGAGATAAAGTTTTAGATGTTATTGCAGAAAAAGGGAATAGATTTGCAGCAAAGGTTAAGGAAATTGTTAAAAATTCGGGTTATGATGCAGAGTTTTCCGGAGCTCCTTTCATGCCATTTATAACTTTTAACAGAGATAAAGATCAATTATACAAGAAACTTCGTCCTGCATTCTATACAGAACTTATACGCAGAAAAGTATTCTTGCAACCATATCATCATGGTTATATTGCATATCGTCATACCGATGAGGATCTAGACTACACAGCAAATATGATAGCTGAAGCTTTTGGTGAATTGAAAAAATATATCTAAAAAATAAAAACTATGGATAAACTTATAATTACAGCAGCAATTTGCGGAGCAGAAGTTCTCAAGGAACATAATCCTGCCGTACCTTATAAAGTAGAAGAATTTGTTCGCGAAGCCAAGGCAGCATACAATGCCGGAGCAAGTATAATTCATTTGCATGTAAGATGGGACGATGGTACTCCGACTCAGGATAAAAACAGATTTAAAGAAGTAATGGATGCAATATATGCAGAAATTCCGGATGTAATTATTCAGCCTTCAACAGGAGGAGCTGTAGGAATGACTGATGATGAAAGACTTCAACCACTTGATTTAACTCCCGAAATGGCAACTCTCGATTGTGGAACGTTAAATTTTGGTCCTGTTGATATATTTGTAAATACAGAAAAAACAATCATTTATTTTGCCGAAAAAATGAATGTACTCGGAGTAAAACCCGAGATTGAAGTTTTTGATAAATCAATGGTTGATACTGCTTTGAGATTGCACAAAAAAGGAATTATTAAGGATCCTATGCATTTTGATTTTGTTATGGGAGTTCAGGGAGGTATAGGAGGTTCGTTAAGAGATTTTGTTTTTCTAAGACATAGTATTCCAGCAAATGCTACTTATACAGTAGCAGGAATAGGAAGGTTTGAATTCCCTTTAGCAATGGCAGCAATAATTGATGGTGGTCATGTTAGGGTTGGCTTGGAAGATAATGTCTTTATTTCGAAGGGTGTTCTTGCAAAATCCAATGGTGAATTAGTAGAAAAGGTAGTGAGAATGGCAAAAGAGCTGGGTCGCGAAATTGCAACACCAAATGAAGCACGTGAAATTTTAGGTTTAAAGAAAAAATAATAACAATTAAAATAATTCAATATGCAAAAGAAAGGAAATAAATACGGATTACACAGAGTAATTGAACCCAAAGGAGTACTTCCTCAACCTGCAAATAAGATAGATAATAACATGGATGAGATTTATGATAATGAAATTCTCATTGATGTAAAAACATTAAATATTGATTCGGCAAGTTTTACACAGATCGAGGAACAAGCCGGAGGCGATAAAGCTAAGATTGCCGAAATAATGCTTGATATTGTTGCAAAACAAGGTAAGCATCGTAATCCGGTAACAGGTTCTGGAGGAATGCTTTTGGGTACAGTAGAAAAGATTGGAGATGCTCTAAAAGGAAAAATTGATTTGAAAGAAGGAGATAAAATTGCAACACTTGTTTCATTATCATTAACACCATTAAGAATTGACAAAATAAAAGAAATCAGAAGTGAAATTGACCAAGTTGATATTGAAGGCAAAGCTATTTTGTTTGAAAGCGGAATTTATGCCAAAATACCTGATGATATGCCTGAAGGATTGGTTTTAGCAGCTCTTGATGTTGCAGGTGCACCAGCTCAAACCGCTAAATTAGTAAAACCCGGAGATACTGTTTTCATTATAGGAGCAGGAGGTAAATCAGGAATGCTTTGTTGTTATGAAGCAAAAAAACGTGCAGGCGTAACCGGAAAAGTTATTGGATTAACTCATAGTGAAAAGAGTACCAAAAGATTGATGGAATTAGGTTTTTGTGACTATGTATTTGCTGCAGATGCAACACAACCTGTTCCAATTATGGAAAAAATTGAAGAACTAACTGGAGGCAAAATGGCCGACATCACAATAAATAATGTAAATATCCCTGATACTGAAATGACAAGTATTCTTTGCACAAAAGATACAGGTCTTGTTTATTTCTTTTCCATGGCTACATCTTTTACAAAAGCAGCATTAGGAGCAGAAGGTGTTGGGAGTGATGTAACAATGATTGTTGGAAATGGATATACCAAAGGTCATGCAGAAATAACTCTCCAAATTCTTAGAGAATGTGAAAAATTAAGAAAAGTATTTACAGAACTTTATGCATAATTAGAAAATCTTTTACAAACTTCTGTTATTTTTTTGCATAGGTTTGCTAAATAAAACTCGAGGATAATGAAGAAAGGATGCAGATTTGGTACTCACAGAGTGATTGAACCGGAAGGAACATTGCCGCAACCGGCATATAAATTGGATAATACAATGAGTATTTATGATAATGAAATACTTATTGATGTAAGGACTTTAAATATTGACTCTGCCAGCTACACACAAATAAGGCAAGCTTGCGGTCATGATGCTGATAAAATGAAAGAAATGATACTTTCAATTGTGGATGAAAGAGGAAAAATGCAAAATCCCGTTACCGGTTCCGGAGGAATGTTAATTGGTGTGGTTAAAGAAATTGGTTCTAATTTTCCTGATAAAAAACTTATGGTAGGTGATAAAATAGCTACATTAGTTTCATTATCTTTGACTCCATTGAAGATTTATGAAATTTTAAAACTTGATCCGCATATTGATCAAGTTGATGTCAAAGCCGAAGCTATATTATTTGAAAGCGGAATTTATGCCGTGCTTCCTGATGATATTCCCGAAAAACTTGCATTAGCAGCTCTTGATGTGGCAGGTGCACCTGCTCAGGTTGACAGACTGGTAAAAGAAGGTGATACCGTTTGCATAATCGGAGGCGGTGGAAAATCCGGAATTCTTTGCTGCTATCAGGCGATGAAGAATGTTGGCCCTTATGGAGAAGTAATTGTGGTTGAATATTCTCCGGAAAATGCAAAGAGAATCGTTGATATGAAACTTGCACACCATGTAGTTGTTGCAGATGCAACCAAAGTAATGGAAGTTTATAACAAAGTTATTGAAATTACCGGTCCGAGAGGATGTGATGTTGTTATAAATAATGTGAATGTTCCCAATACCGAAATGACTTCAATTCTTATAGCAAAGGGACAGGGAATAATTTATTTTTTTTCAATGGCAACATCGTTTACTAAAGCAGCACTGGGAGCAGAAGGTGTTGGAAAAGACATAAATCTGATTGTTGGTAATGGTTATGCAAAAGGCCACGCACAATTAACACTCGATATTTTAAGAGAGTCTCCTGAAATAAGAGCTTTATTTGAAAAAATTTACGTTTAAAATTCTGAAAAATGATGAGTGAAGGAAGAAAAAAAATGTTTCCGAATGTTCCTGACGAACAATGGAATGATTGGAAATGGCAAGTAAAAAATAGGATAGAAACTTTAGAAGAACTTAAAAAGTATATTAAATTATCTCCTGAAGAAGAAGAAGGAGTAATCAAATCATTGCAAACCTTAAGAATGGCAATTACTCCATACTATCTTAGTTTAATAGATCCTGAAGACAAAAATTGTCCTATCAGAAAACAAGCTATTCCAACAGGAGCTGAAACACATATTTCGGCAGCTGATTTACTTGACCCGTTGCACGAAGACGAAGATTCTCCCGTCCCCGGATTAACACATCGTTACCCCGACAGAGTTCTGTTTTTAATAACAGACATGTGTTCCATGTATTGCAGACATTGTACTCGAAGAAGATTTGCCGGTCAAACGGATAGAGAATCACCAAGCGAAAGAATTCAAAAAGCAATAGATTATATTGCGAATACGCCTCAAGTAAGAGATGTTCTCCTTTCGGGCGGTGATGCATTGATGGTCTCGGATAAAATGCTAGAATCAATAATTAAAAGATTGCGTGAAATTCCTCACGTTGAAATAATAAGAATCGGAACACGTACACCTGTAGTTTGTCCTCAACGTATCACAGATGACCTTGTAAACATGTTGAAAAAATATCATCCAATTTGGTTGAATACACATTTTAATCATTCAAAAGAGGTAACACCTGAGGCAGCTGAAGCATGTGCAAAACTTGCCAATGCCGGTGTTCCTTTAGGAAATCAATCTGTATTATTAAGAGGTGTAAATGATTGTGTTCATGTAATGAAGAAACTTGTACACGATCTTGTGAAAATAAGAGTAAGACCATATTATATCTATCAATGTGATCTTTCTATGGGATTGGAGCATTTCAGAACACCAGTATCAAAAGGTATAGAGATTATAGAAAATTTAAGAGGACACACTTCGGGATATGCTGTTCCTACATTTGTAGTTGATGCTCCCGGGGGAGGAGGAAAGACTCCGGTGATGCCGACTTACATAATTTCACAAAGTCCCGGACGGATTGTATTAAGGAACTTTGAAGGAGTAATAACCACTTATACAGAACCAACTGATTATGTTGATAACTGCAATTGTGATGAATGTAAGAAAGGAGTAGAAGGAGTTGCCGCATTATTAAACGGGAGTCATATGTCGTTAGAACCGGAAGGATTGTCGAGAAAGAAAAGACATAAGAATAAATAAACAAAGAATAAATAACCTCGAGAGAGGTTATTTATAGAATATTTTTTATTAATACCAAATTTATGTGGCTATATTGCGTTTTTACTTTTTTATTTTTATTTAATTATGGAAAAACTGATTAAACTTTATAAAGAAAACCTCTTGGTAACAAATTGTCCGTACTGCAATAGTACGAAATTCAAAAAGCATGGTAAATACAAATTTACTCATAGGTATAAATGTAAAGATTGTAAACGTACATTTTTGCCAAGTAGTGGGACTTCAATTCATTATATTCACAAAAAGGAATTATTTATTGAATATGCTGAAGTTTTGAAGAAAGAAGGATTATCTTCTGTTATGAAGATGTCGAAACGTTTTAATATAGCTAAGTTAACATCATTTGATTGGAGACACAAAATTTTTTCTTCTATTCCACAGCAGAATATTTTGTTTAAAGATGAGGCTTTTGTTGGTGATATAAGTTTTAGGTTTAGTCAGAAGGGCAGGAGAGGTTTGAGTAAAAAAGAGAATGATATAAATAAAAGATATTTCTCCAGAGTATTAAATACAACAGATCAAAATATAAACTTTGTGAGAATTGCAACTGTTGGAAATCTGAATGCAGAACATTTGGATAGGGTATTGAGAAAAAAAATAATGGAATCATGCAAGTTATTAATTCCTGAAAAAGATGCATTTTTGAAATTTACAAAAAATAATAGAATTGATAAAAAAGTTGTACATAAAGATGTATCTGTATATTTGAAGCATAGAATTGTCCGTTATTATCAACAGTTATCGTCAAAGATAGTTAACTTTATCAACTATGAGCTGAAGGGTGTATCTACTAAATATTTGCAGGGGTATAATAATTTTTTTATTACTAAAGAGATGCAAATATTTGATGCAATGACAACTAAGTATTTATGTCAGAAGTTTGTTTGGAGAATTTTTACGCAAATGGAGGAGACATACAAAGAGTTTTTGGATTTGCATTGTGAAGCAAAATATTCAAGACCAATAAAAAGAAGTTGGAAGCGGACAAAATTATATTATATAACACAGGATAATATACTATATTAATAGTTATTTTTTATTTCGGTAAATATAATTATTGCAAAGTTTTCTAAATTTGAGAAAATTTTTGAGAGTTGCCATTTATTGATAAAATATTAGTAAGCAGAAGTTTGTCCATTGTGGGGATGGAGAAGAATACAGGTAAAACTGAGTGTTTAAATTATGTAATTTATAGACTCAAGGAGAAAGAAAAAATAATAGGATTAACATCCATTGGCATAGATGGGGAGAGCGTAGATCAGGTAACTGAAACACCAAAACCGGAAATCGAAATTTATCCAGGAACAATTTTTATTACTTCGGAAAAACACTATAAACAAAAACAATTAACTGCAGAAATTCTTGATATAACACAAAAATCTACTGCTTTGGGACGTTTAATTACAGCTCGTGCCAAAGATTTTGGTAAGGTAATTTGTTCAGGACCTTCTCAAACAGTTTGGTTGAAAGAAATAATTGATAAAACAAGAGATATGGGAGTTGACTTGTTTCTGGTTGACGGAGCATTGTCGAGAAAATCATCAGCATCGCCTTCCATTACTGAAAGTATGATTCTCACTACCGGAGCAGCTGTTGCTCCCGGGATAGATGATATTGTAAAGAAAACAGCTTTTTTAGTTAAGCTCATAAATATTGAAAGTTTTGATACCGAACATCACGAAATATTAATGGGAAAAGAAAAGGGACTATACATTATTACAAAAGACAATGAACTTATTGACACCTGTATTGAATCAGGGCTTTTTGCAGACAAAATTTCTCCCGAATTTATTAATAAAGCTTCCGCCATTTTTTTGAGCGGAATCTTGACAGATAGATTTATAGAACTGATAAGAGTTCAAAATACTAAAAAGAAGATCGTAATACTTGTTAAGGATTTTACAAAAATATTTATTTCAAAAGAAAAATATTACGGATTTTTAAGATCCGGAGGTGAAATAAGGGTACTGTTAAAGCCAAATTTAATAGCAATTTGCATAAATCCACTTTCTCCATTTGGTTATAAGTTAGATTCAAATTTGCTTGCAGATAAACTTCACGACGAAATAAAATTACCAATTTACGATATTAAAAAAATTTAAAAGTGAAAACATTTAGAAATTACATAGCGGAGCATGTTGGAGTGAAATTTATTTATGATAATATGAATATCTGTTCTGCTCCAGGTCGAAAAGAACTCCTAAACTCCAAATTTATTGTTGCTCCCAATCAAATTGAAGATGAACTGGAATTACTTGATGAATTATTTATAAAATATACATCCTTATCCGAAATAACTAAAACGAATATCCTGCATTTATTGTCTCAGGTTTATGATGTATCGTTAATAATAAAAAATATCCAATCCGGGTTTACTGTTGATGATATTCAATTGTTTGAAGTAAAAAAATTTTCTGTTTTAATTCAGAAATTGAAAGAAATTTTATGTGAAATTAATTATACTAGTCTCGAATTTTCTGATCTGTCTATTGTTATAAATATCCTGGATCCTGATAATACGGGGTTGATGACATTTTATATTTATGATTCCTACGATTCAAAACTTGCAAAATTAAGAAAAGAAAGAATTTCCACGAATAATCAAAATAAAAAAGATGAACTTTATATAGAGATACTTAAATTAGAAGATCAAATTAGAACAAAACTTTGCAAAGAATTAAGACATTATTGTAAAGATTTAGAAATTAATTTGCGGAATGTTGCAAAATTTGATGTTTTACTTGCTAAAACACAGTTGATCGAAAAGTTTAATTTGTGCAGACCGGAAATTGTCGAAAATAGAATAAATTATTGCGGATTATTTAACCCTTTTATTGCTGATATATTAAGTAAAAAAGGAAAAAAGTTTCAGGCAGTGGATATTGGAATTGACCAAAAACCTTGCCTTATTACAGGTGCAAATATGTCAGGAAAAACTGTTTTGTTAAAAACTCTTGCAGTTGCTCAAATAATGTTTCAGTTTGCATTTTATGTTCCGGCACAAAAAGCTGAGATCATGCCTGTTGAAGAAATAATAATGTCACTTGGCGATAACCAGGATGAATTAACAGGATTATCATCTTTTGCTGCAGAAATGCTTAATGTTGATAAAATTATAAAAGCCGCTAAAAAAGGGAAAAAAATTCTTGGATTAGTTGACGAACTTGCACGAACAACTAATCCCGACGAAGGTAAAGCAATTGTCAATGCTTTTGTATATCTTATGGAAAAATATAATTCGTCTTGTGTTGTAACAACTCATTATAGCGGTATAATCACACGAAGTAAGAGATATAAAGTCAAAGGACTTAAAACAGATGAAATTAAAAACCAAGAAGTTAATTCAACTAACATAAATGATTATATTGATTATTTATTGGTAGAAATTGATGAAAATTTTGTTCCCAACGATGCTTTAAATATTATAGAAATGCTTGGTGTCGAAAAAGAATTAGTGTTTTCGGCCAGAGATTTTATAAGTCGTAAATTATGACAAAAGGATTTTAATATTATTTATAAATTATTTAAATTTGAAAGTTTTAATGAAATAAATTTGGTATGAGGAAAAGTAAGTTAGGATTGGATTTTGCTAAAGTTGATGAGGCCAGAAGATTAGCCGAAAATATTGCTGCAGATGTGCAGAATTTTGTAGAAAATTATTCCACAGTTGCTGTAGAGCGAACACTTTGCAGGTTAATAGGTATAGACGGTATTGATGAAAATGAAGTTCCTTTGCCGAATGTTGTTGTTGATCAGGTTCATAACAATAAACTTTTAGGGCATGGAATATTATATTTTATCGGGAATGCAATTTGTAATACAGGATTAACACCTCAGCAAATTGCAGAAGAAATTGCAAAATCAAACCTTGACATAACCAAATTGTCTCTTCATAGTATCGAAAAAATTCAAGAGGCTGTTATGCCTTACATCAATGCAACAGTGGAAAGAATAAAAAACAACGTAAAACGTAGAAAAGAATTACTCGAAACTTTGGGCGAAGGTTCTCGACCATATCTCTATGTCATCGTTGCTACCGGAAATATTTACGAAGATGTAATACAAGCACAGGCTGCTGCTCGTCAAGGGGCTGATATTATTGCTGTTATCAGAACAACCGGGCAAAGCCTTCTGGACTACGTGCCTTACGGTGCTACAACCGAAGGTTTCGGCGGAACTTATGCCACTCAGGAAAATTTCAAAATTATGAGATCTGCACTTGATGAAGTCGGGCAGGAAATTGGACGATATATCAGATTATGTAATTATTGTTCAGGATTATGTATGCCCGAAATTGCTGCCATGGGTGCACTTGAAAGGCTTGATGTTATGCTAAATGATGCGCTTTACGGAATTCTCTTCAGAGATATAAATCCTCAACGAACAATTATTGACCAGTATTTTAGCAGAATTATTAATGGCTTCGCCGGCGTTATAATTAATACAGGTGAAGATAATTATTTAACCACTGCTGATGCTTTCGAACAGGCACATACAGTTCTTGCTTCAGATTTAATCAATGAACAACTCGCATTATTAGCCGGAATGCCCGAAGAACAAATGGGTCTAGGACATGCTTTTGAAATGGATCCTGATTTGAAAAACGGATTCCTCTATGAATTAGCTCAGGCTCAAATGACCCGCGAAATTTTTCCAAAAGCCCCATTAAAATATATGCCTCCAACAAAATATATGACCGGAAATATCTTCCGCGGGCATGTTCAGGATGCTCTTTTTAATCAAATTTCAATCTGGACAGGACAGGGTATACATTTATTGGGAATGCTAACAGAAGCTATTCATACTCCATTTATGTCCGACAGGTATTTGTCAATTGAAAATGCAAAATATATTTTCAATAATCTACACGATATAGGGAATGAAGTTGAATTTAAAGAAGGCGGAATAATCCGACAACGTGCTGCAAAAGTCTTAGACGATGCCTTAAATTTGTTGGCAGAAATTGAAAAACTCGGTCTTTTTACAGCTCTGGAAAAAGGACTTTTTGCTGAAACTAAAAGATCTAGAAACGGAGGAAAAGGACTCAATGGTGTTGTTGAAAAAGCTGAAAACTATTTCAACCCATTTATTAATTTAATGAAAGGAGGAAACAAATAATGAGCGGCGGATTGTATTCAATGGAGAGTAAAGATTTCGATAAAACTCTCGACCTTAAAAAAGTTAAACCTTATGGCGATACAATGAACGATGGTAAAACCCAACTAAGTTTTACTTTGCCGGTTCCTTGTAACGACGAAGCAATAGAAGCTGCTAAACAACTTATGAAAAAAATGGGATTTGAAAATCCTCAAGTAGTTTATTATAAAGGACTTACAGATGGTTTCACCTTCTTTGTTTGCTACGGTTCCTGTATTCATACAATTGATTATACAGCTATTCATGTTCCAAAAGTTGATTCTGTAAAAATGGACATGAAAGAATGTGATGAATTTATAAAACAAAATATAGGCAGAAAAATTGTCGTTATTGGTGCAAGTACTGGTACAGATGCTCATACGGTTGGCATAGATGCTATAATGAATATGAAAGGCTATGCCGGGCACTACGGACTCGAACGCTATGAAATGTTCGAAACTCTTAATATGGGAGCTCAGGTGCCAAATGAAGATTTTGTTAAAAAAGCAATAGAATTAAATGCCGATGCTTTGCTCGTTTCTCAGACCGTTACTCAAAAGGATGTGCATATCAAAAACTTGGCAGAGCTGGTTGAAATGCTTGAAGCCGAAGGTATTCGCAAAAAAGTTATCTTAATTTGCGGTGGACCTAGAATCACCCACGAATTGGCTAAAGAGTTAGGTTATGATGCCGGATTTTCAATGAATTCTTATGCCGATGATGTTGCAAGTTTTATAGCTCAAGAAATGTATAAAAGATTAAATTCTAAATAAATATGGAAAAATATTCAATACGTGAAATAATTGCTCGCAGAGTAGCTCTCGAACTCAAGGACGGAGATGTTGTAAATCTCGGAATTGGGTTGCCGACTTTAGTTCCTAATTTTTTACCAAAAGGAGTAAATGTAATTTTACAATCAGAAAACGGATTGTTAGGTATGGGACCTAGTCCGGATCCCGGGAAAGAAGACCCTAATATGGTGAATGCCGGCGGAGGTTATATTACTGCTATGCCGGGAGCTGCAAGTTTTGATTCAGCAAAGTCTTTCTCTATAATCCGCGGTGGACATGTGGATGTTACCGTACTTGGTGCTATGCAGGTTGATGAAAACGGAGACCTCGCAAATTGGACAATACCCGGAAAACTTACTCCCGGAATGGGCGGTGCTATGGACTTAATTGTCGGGGCCAAAAGAGTTATTCTTGCAATGGAGCATACAGCTAAAGGAAATCCAAAAATCCTGAAAAAGTGTACTCTTCCTCTCACAGCAAAAGCTCAGGTAAATACCATAATTACAGAAATGGGAGTTATGGAAGTTACTCCTGAAGGTATCGTTCTTAAAGAAATCAATCCTGAATATACCATAGAACAAATACAGGCTGCTACAGAAGCGACTCTAATTATTCCCAAAGATTTAAAAGAAATGAAACTTAACTAATAAAATTTACTGCTATGAAAAAAGTCTATATTGTTGCTGCAAAAAGAACTGCAATTGGTAAATTTGGAGGCTCTTTAGCAGGTTTTTCTGCTTCGGACTTGGGAGCTGCCGTTATAAAAAATATTATTGAAAATACACAAATTGACCCGGCTGCTATTGATGAAGTAATTGTTGGAAATATTTTATCTGCAGGACAGGGCCAGGGCGTTGGTCGCCAATGTGCAATAAAGGCAGGTATTCCGGTTGAAGTTCCGGCTTATTCGCTTAACATGGTTTGTGGTTCGGGAATGAAGTCAGTGTCTAATGCATTTATATCTATACAGGCTGGAATGTCGGATCTTGTACTTGCAGGTGGTACTGAAAATATGTCACAAGCCTCTATGTTGCTGCCACATACAGTGCGTAACGGTGTAAAAATGGGAAATTTTACTGTTATGGATCACATGATAACTGATGGTCTTTGGGACGCATATAATGACTACCACATGGGAAATACAGCAGAAAATATTGCTGAAAAATATAATATTTCTAGAGAAGAACAAGATAAATTTGCTGCTGATTCTCAAATAAAAGCTGCTAAAGCTCAAGATGCCGGAAACTTTGACAAGGAAATTGTACCTATAAATATTGTTACGAAAAAAGAAACTATAGTTTTTGATAAAGATGAATATATTAACAGGTCAACAAATCTCGAAAAATTATCAGCATTAAGACCTGCTTTCAAAAAAGACGGAACTGTTACAGCCGGTAATGCTTCAGGAATAAACGATGGTGCTTCATTTGTATTGGTTGCCTCTGAAGATGCATTAAAAAAATATAACTTAACTCCATTGGTTGAAATTGTTGCTGTTGGTCAGGGAGGTGTTGACCCGAAAATTATGGGCATGGGTCCTGTTCCTGCAATTAAAAATGCATTAAAAAATGCAAATTTAAAATTGACAGATATTGAAGTATTGGAATTAAATGAGGCATTTGCCGCACAATCTCTTGGAGTTATTAAGCAGCTTTGCCGGGATCATGGCGTGGATATTAAATTTTTCGAAGAAAAATGTAATAAAAACGGAGGAGCAATTGCCCTTGGACATCCAATTGGAGCAAGCGGTAATAGAATTATCGTTACACTCATACATGAAATGAAACGTTCAAACAATACTTACGGACTTGCTTCATTATGTATAGGTGGCGGAATGGGGACTGCCATAATTCTTAAAAATGTATAAAAAATCATTTTTTTCTTATGATGAGCTGTACGAAAATACAGCTCATTTTTTTATAATGACATCTTTAATTTTTCTCAAACAAACGATTTCAAACAAATAATTTTTTTATATTTGCTCGAACGAAAGTTTTTAGCTAATAAAAATTACAAGATGATTTTTAAATTCAGTGTTGCAATTATTACTTTTAATGAAGAAAAAAATATAGAACGTTGCATCAAATCAGTAATTGATTTAAGTGATGATATTGTTGTTGTTGATTCCGGCTCTACAGATAAAACAAAAGAAATTTGCGAACGATATAAAATAAGATTTTATTACAATGAATTTAAAGATTATGGTACTCAAAAATCTTATGCTTCAAATCTTACAAAGTATAATTTTGTATTAAATATTGATGCTGACGAAGTACTGAGCGATGACATGAGAAAATCAATAATCTCCTTAAAAGATTTTGAAAACCACAACATCGCCTTTAGCTTCAACCGACTAAACTTTTTTTGCGGAAAACCTGTGCGATATTGCGGTTGGTATCCTGATAGAAAAATAAGATTATGGAATAAAAATTTCGGTAATTGGGAAGGAACTGTACATGAAAAGCTTGTTTTTAAAACCAAACCGGAAATATTACATTTGAAAGGAGATTTGTTACACTATACCTATAATTCTTATATGGAGTATTTTCAACGAAGCATTAAATATGCCTACGAAAGTGCGGAAAAAGAATTTAAAACCGGGAAAAGAGCAGGGCTTCTAAAAGTTTATACATCTTTCTGTACAAAATTTTTTATCATTTACATATTTAAATTAGGATTTTTAGACGGATTGACAGGTTTTATTATTTCTATTACAACAGCTTATGCAACCTTTTTTAAAAATTTGCAGTTATATACAAAACAAAAATAAAAAAAATTTGGCAAATAAAAATTTTGTTTATATTTGTGGTATGTTAATTAACAATTAAATTAAAATTAAAAAGTTATGAAAAAAGTTACAATTTTATTTGTGTTAGCAATTTTCGCAAGCAGTGTTTTTGCACAGTACAGTGCAGAATTTAAAATTGCACAAGAAAAGAAAGATGTTGTTTCTGTGAAAAAAGAATTCAAAGGTGGTGCTCTTTGGGAAGAAAATTTTGATGGCGCTGTTACATGGAGTTTTGGTGCAGATGAAGGTACAAAATCCTGGGCTGTTGGTGAGCCTACAGATTTCCCTTCTGAGTTCGGACAGTACATGGGTTGGATTACAGAAGCTCCTACCAATACAACCGGAAAATTCGCAGGTGTAACAGGAATTCCTGATCTTCTAGCAGCAAACGTAGATCCTTATAACTGCTGGATAAGATTCGACGGAATTAACACAACAGGTTATGCAGTTCCAAAATTATCATGGACTCAAAACTTTAGAAAATTCAACTATGACGAATGTTATGTTGATTATTCTTTAGACGGAGGTGCTAGCTGGACTCCGGTTGCTGTTACTATGAATAATGGAACAACAACTAACCAGTATGCTCCTGACTATCCAGAATTATTGATTCCGGGGATGGGTAACCAATCTAATGTTTCCATTCGCTTCAGATGGTACAATCCAAGTGATGATAATAATTATGGTGCTGGTTACGGATGGCAGATTGACGACATTATGATCACAGCTACTCCGGCTTATGACATGGCTTTGAATTGGGCTGTTGTAAACTTCTTCGAAGGTGTTGATTATTCCGATCCTCAATATGCTGATTATTTTCATTTAAGTTCACACTATGGACAAATTCCTCAAGCTCAATATAGCACTCCAAATGCAGTTTCTTGGTTTAATATTAGAGTTCAAAATAAAGGAACTGAAATTGTAACTCCGGTTGTAAACGTTAAAGTTTTCAATCCTAACGAAACCGAAATTTATAATCAAAATGTTACTGGTAATGCAATGCCTATTGATGCAATCGATACTTTAGATTTATTAGAAGATTTATATTTAGGAGCAAACCCAACCATTGGTATGTATCGTGTTGAATATACATTATCAATTCAAGGACAAAGTGATGCAAATACTGAAGATAATACTTATGAAAGTTTCTTCATGGTTACTCCTGACCAATTTGGTAGAGATGTAGACAGTATTACTGCTCAAGTAACCCCGGGTAACTATTCCATTGGAGGTAATGACGGTGAAATGATGGGAACAACATATTTGTATATGTTTGAAGAATATATTCGTACAATTAGTGTTTTCATTGGTCCAGCAACAACTCCCGGAACTGCTTTCATTGCTCACGTAATGCAATATGATGAAGGATCTTCTAGCTGGGTAGATTTAGCAACTTCTGAATTTATTGAAATACAAGAAAGTGATCTTGGTACGTGGAAACATGTTAATCCAAGTGACGAAGTTTATGTAACACTTGATGGTAATGATGCTAAAGAAATTCTAGTTGGAATAGAAATCTATTATAATGGTGTTGATAATGATTTTTATATTGGTTATGACAAAACTGATAAACACAGTATCTGGGGAACAAAATGGTATTTCTTATCAGGAAATTTTGCAAATCAATGGGTTTCATTATCTAACTGGGGACTTGGTGGACTTGGTGTAAGAGTATCTTCTATTGATTTAGTAAATGCTGAAAACAATGTAATAAACAATAACATTAATATCTATCCTAACCCAAGCAACGGAGTTTTAAATATTGAAAACGTAGCAGGTGCTAAAATTCAAATCGTTAATATGATGGGGCAGGTTGTTGAAAATATTGAAAATGCTCAAATTTTCAATACTGTTGATATGAGCAAATATGCAAACGGAACTTATTTTGTAAAAGTTATTAACGGAGCTCAAGTTAACACCTACAAAGTAAATTTAATGAAGTAGTAAAATATTTCTAAACATAAATTAAGAGGTTGCAATTTGCAGCCTCTTTTTTTATATTTGTAAAAAATAATTTTATGAATTACGATGCTTTGGTAGAAAAAATAAGAGAAAAGAAAAGTTTTTTATGCGTTGGACTGGATTCTGATATAACAAAAATTCCTGAATTTTTGTGTCAGTATGAATTTCCGATATTTGAATTTAATCGTGGAATTATTGATGCAACAGTGCAATATTCTGTTGCCTATAAACCAAATCTAGCTTTTTATGAAAGTATAGGTACTAAGGGATGGATAGAACTTGAAAAAACTGTTGAATACATACGTAGAAATTATCCTGATGTTTTTATTATTGCTGATGCTAAACGTGGGGATATTGGAAATACATCGCAACTTTATGCAAAGGCATTTTTTGAAAAAATGAATTTCGATGCTGTCACAGTAGCTCCTTATATGGGTGAAGATTCCGTTAGCCCATTTTTAAGTTATGATAATAAATGGGTTATTTTACTGGCTCTCACTTCAAACAAAGGAGCAGATGATTTTCAATATACAAAAGAAAATGAAGAATATTTATTTGAAAAAGTTTTAAAAATTTCACAAAAATGGGCAGGTAAAGATAAAATGATGTATGTTGTGGGTGCTACTCGCGCTGAAATGTTATCAAAAATAAGAGAAATAATTTCTGAACATTTTTTATTGGTTCCAGGAGTAGGAGCTCAAGGAGGAAGTCTTGCCGAAGTTGCTAAGTACGGTCTAATTCCTAATTGCGGACTTTTAGTAAATAATTCTAGAGCAATAATTTTTGCCGATAAAACAAAAAATTTCGATAAAATCGCAGCTAAAAAAGCAAAAGAGATGCAGCAGGAAATGGAATCCTTACTATCATTTTACAGTATCCTATGAATAAATATTTATGAATTCCTCTACGGAACTGAAAAGATTGTTATATGCAATGGTTATTCCAGGCACATTTGTTTTTGTGTTTTGGATAATTTATATTCTGGAAATCAGCTTCGGAATATCTCTTTCTTCATATGGACTCAGTCCCAGAGAATTTAAACAATGGTATGGAATTTTGACATTCCCTTTTTTACACCAAGGGATTGAACATATTGTGTCAAATACCGGGAGCTTCTTTATATTAGGTAGCATGATTTTTTATTTCTACAATGATAAAGCACTTAGTGTTTTTATATGGTCGTATTTTTTGAGTGGAATATTTACATGGATTATCGGGCGTTCAAGCATTCATATCGGTGCTTCTGCTATGATATATTCCTTTGCCGGCTTTCTTCTTACGGCAGGAATTATCAGTAGAAATGTCCGTAATTTGGCAGTTACTCTGATTGTTGTTTTTTTGTACGGGAGCATGGTGTGGGGCATTTTTCCTCAAAATACAAATATCAGCTGGGAAGGACACTTTTCTGGGTTTATCGCAGGAATACTTTTGGCAATTATCTTTAAATCTCCTAAAGAAATTACTTCAGAGGATGAAAATGAAGATGATGCAAATGATAATTTTGATTATACCATTGATGACGAGATTGAAATTAAATATCATTATAAAAACGACAAATGAAATAGATAAAATAAATTAATTTTATTTTTTACTTATATCAATAATTCGAGGTACTGGTTTTATGTAGCTGTTTGGAATATCAGGAATGTTATTGTTGTTCAAATCATTAAATGATTGAAGGTATTTAATTAATGCCAACCATTCTTTACCTTCCTGAATTCCCTCTTTTTGATTATCAAAATCTATCCAGGTGCTTTTATTATCCTTAATTTTATTTCCATTCAAATCTTTAGGAATTACTTTAACAAGTCCAAAGGTCATACCGTTAATCTCGCCCACAAAATCCAACATGTATGAATTCGCTGCTACAGCGTAAAGTTTTTTATTTTTCTTCGAATAATCAACATTTTCATCCCCTATATAAATTTTTTGAATTTTTTTAAAAAAACCTTTTGTTTCGTCATATTCAACTTTTACACCACTGTAGAAACAATAATATGAGGGCTTCATTTTTTGTGCAACCAGTAATAACTCAATAATATTTTTAATTTCTCTGCCTGTTAAAAATACCATTGCAAGAGGATATCCCGGAATATTATCATCCCCTTCACCTAAACTCATAATTCTGAAAATGTCAGGAGCTGATTGAATTCCTTTGTTTCCTACATAAATTTTATCTCTAATAACTCCGGCAGCAACCATAGTAATGTCTGTTTTAACCGGACTATAATTATTGATATAATATTTTAAAGCATCGGCAATGAAAGGTCCTAAATTTGTACTGTCGAGATTTTGTTGCTCACTCGATTCCAATTCGAAATTGGTTTCTACAAGTGACCTGTAATAACCTAATCCCATTGGTTTTAACAACTCATCATCAATTAATTTTATCCGTCCTGCAATTTCCTGATGAATCTTGCAGTCTCCATATATCTTGTCATCAATATTTATTAATTGATATTTGGCATTTGCCATTTTACCTTCATTAAAATTGATTTCTAACCTGCCAATTTTTTTCCCTTGTGAACCTGTTTGAAGTATATAAGTATTATTTATCACAATAGGATCCATTATCTCATGATGAGTATGTCCCCCCACAATAATATCAATTCCTTTAACTTTTTCTGCCAACTCAACGTCTTCGCCTGACCACTTACCTGATTTTGAATCATAGGCTACTCCGCAATGTGAAAGACAAATAACTAAATCTACATTTTCCTTGGCCTTTAACACTTTGACAATTTCTTTAGCTTTTTTTATTCGATTAGTAACTTTTACAGGTTTTTTATACGGAGAAACATTGTCTGCATCAACCCCTAATAATCCAAAAACGCCAATCTTTATTCCCCCTCGCTCAATTATCGTGTAAGGTTTTATAATGCCTTTATTGTATAAATCCTCTAAAGCATCATCTTTGTTTGATTTTTTTGAAAATTCAATATTAGAAAGAGTTAAATTCGGTATGTCCCCATAATTATTAAGTGTAGAATTGATTATTTTAGCTAATGCTTCCGGGCCAAAATCAAATTCGTGATTGCCTATGGAGACAACATCATAACCCATCTTTTTCATTAATCCCAATTGAAACCCATGCTCTTGTTCAAATAAGTGAAAAAAGGTTCCCATTAAAAAATCTCCGGCATCTAACACTATTACTTGATTAGGAAAACTGCGTATTTCATTTTGAATAAGGGCCGCAATCCTGCTAAAACCCCCTAAAGTATTGTCGTCTCCAAGCAGACAAGGAGTGTATTCAATCTCTGGACCAAATCCTGTTAAATTACTGTGTAAATCATTAGTGTGAAGAATAATGATTTTGCCACTTTTGGATTGGGCAAAAGATAAAAATGGAATTAAAATAATCAAGATAAGGTATAAATTTCTGTTTTTCATTTTATATGAATTAGAGGTTTTTACAAAAATAATAGAGATTTGTAAAAATAAAAAATCTTTTAATTAAAGGAGATGGAATTGGAATTCTAAGTAAGATTATAAAATAACTGTTAAACTGTGATTTAGAAATATGTTGAATTTTTAAAATATTTGTAAAACATTTTAATTGAAACTAAAGAAAATAAAGTTGTCAGACATTATTCACAATTTGAATTTAGGATAAAGTTTAATCAATATTATTTACTATGATACAAAAAAATGTGGAAAAATTTTTATTTTTGAAAAAATATCTGTTAATGCCATCTGAAGTTTACGATAACCGATTAGTTAATCTTTATTTTTCTGTATTGGATGTTACACATTGTCCTTATTGTAACAGTACAAAGTTTTATCGTCATGGTAGGTATAAATATACAGAAAGGTACAGATGTTGCAGTTGTAAACGAATGTAAGAGATTAAAAATTGCTCCACTAACAGCATTTGACTGGAGACATAAAATATTGGCCTCACTTTCTCCCGAAGAATTTACATTTGGAATGGAGGTTATTTGTGATGATTTGTGGTTACGATTTAGTCGTAAGGGTAGGAAAGGAGTGGATAATCCCCGAAAGCACGGAGGTAAAATTACTCCTGCCGATGATAAAAATTGTTCTAAAACTGTATCCTCAACCGATGAAACAGCATCCATGTTTAGACTTGCAACAGTAGGTAAGCTAAGGGAAAAACATTTGTTGAAAGTACTTTGCGGAAGGATAGAACCGGAAAGTAAAATCATAAGT
>LUZK01000072.1 GCA_001603595.1 Bacteroidales bacterium Bact_19 | reverse complement strand
ATCCCATAAATACCAAAAGCGATGATCTTGGATTCATTGTTAATACACAAGGCACAAAAGCATATTTTGCAAGCAATAAGTTAAACGGGCTCGGAGGCTGGGATATTTATGCTTTCGACCTTTATCCCGAAGCGCGTCCCGAAAAAGTTATGTTAATTAAAGGACAAATTATTACCGAATACGGCGACAGCCTTAAAAATGCAAAACTCGAAATCAGAAATACCAGAACAAAAGAAATAAGCGATGGTATAATTAATGAACACGATGGAAATTATGCCGTTGCTGTAACTACTGATTCAACTCAGAATGATTCATACCTTTTGCTTGTAAAAAAAGAAAATTACAGTTTTGCCTCTGCTCTTATCGAACCTAGTGTTGAAATTATTGAAACTCCAATTCAAATTGATTTTGAAATTAAACCTATCGAAAAAGGAAAAACTGTTGAACTCAACGATATTTATTTTGCAACAAATTCATATACTATTGAACCTAAAAGTTTTCCGGTACTCGATGCTTTTGCCGATTTCCTTAAAGAAAATCCTAAAATAAAAATTGAAATTCGCGGGCATACAGATAATGTGGGCTCTCTGCAAATGAATATGACATTATCAAACCAAAGAGCAAAAGCCGTTTACGATTATCTTATTAACATAGGCATTGAGCCTACAAGAATGAGATTCAGGGGCTACGGACCTAACATGCCTATAGCTGATAATAATACCGAAGCAGGAAGAGCAAAAAACAGACGCACTGAATTTTTTATCCTTGAATAATAATACAATAAAAATCCCGGTCTGAACATTACACTAATTCATCAAACCGGTAAAATAAAAAAACTCCAAAGCATAAAATACTGTGGAGTTTTATCTTTTTCGAGAAAAATTTTAGAAACGCTTTTCCTGAATACGTGCTTTCTTTCCTGTCAAATTACGTAAATAGAAAATACGCGCACGACGTACTTTACCAACTTTATTTAATTCAATTGACTCGATAAATGGAGATGCAAAAGGAAAAATTCTTTCTACTCCATAAGCACCTGACATTTTGCGAACAGTAAAAGTAGCAGTATTACCTTGTCCCTTAATCTGTAATACTACACCTCTGAATGACTGTACTCTTTCCTTATTACCTTCGCGAATCTTATAATTTACGGTAATAGTATCTCCGGCTTTGAATTTTGGAAATTCCCTTTTTACAGCCAAAGTCTCGTTTACAACTTTCATTAATTCCATCACAAATATATTTTTAAGTCCTTAAAATTTCGGACTGCAATATTAGTGTTTTTTTTTGAATTAAAAGTATTTTTTTAAAAGTTTTTAAACTTTTTTTTTAAAAATAATCTTCCCGCTCCTTGTTCGATGTGAAAAGGTACTTCATGCTATCGAAAAATATATCAAAAGCCTGCGATGGATATTTTAAAAATAATCTTATTAAATTAATAAATCTATCAGGATTGGTAAAATAAAAGTTTTTCAAAAAATATGTTTCATTTTTTTTCAAATTGAGATAATAATCTTTTTTCCATCTCCAACGAAATTCCGGATAATTTTGCACTTCGATATTTTGCTCATTTTTCTTAAAAATATCTGTTCCCGGATATGGAATTACATAAGATAAAGAGGCAAAACTTACAGGCAAATTACGCAAATAACTCAATGTGTTTTTAATATCTGTAAATTGTTCTGTTAAAGGATTAAAAAGCATGAAAATACTAATTTCAACTTTATTTTTCCTAAGTTTTTTCAGTATTAATTTTGTCTGTTCAAAATCAATGTTAAATATTTTATTGTATTCTCTTCCCGAATTTTCGTTTATGGTTTCGAGCCCAATCATAATATGCTTAAAATTCAAATCTATCAGTAAATCCACAACCTCATTATCAAGCAAATCAATACGAGTTAATCCGTAATAGTTAAATTTCAATCCATTTTCAGATTGAAACTTTAAAACTTCTTTCAGAAGCGTTTTTTTGAGAGTACAGTTGTCGTCAAGCAATCTTATATTTTTTATTCCATTCTCGGCAAAATATTTTATTTCTTGCAAAATATTTTCGGTTTTTCTAAAACTAACTTTGTGTTGGTTGTATGTTTTTATGCAAAAACTACAGGAATAAGGACATCCGAAAGACCAATAAGTGAAACCTGTATTACCTTTTGAAAAAAGTTCTTTGTATCTATAATTCTTAATGAATTTCAAATTATAATGAACTATCAAATCAGGATTATGCTCCGTTCTTTTTAATCTTTCATTTTTTATTATTTCGATAAAATCAGCTTTTTGTTCAGCTTTAATTATAAGTAATGAATTATAAACAATTGTTTCGAAGTTACCATCCAGAACAACACCATACTTTGAAAAATCATCAGGATATAAAGAAGGGATATAACCTATTATTATTAATGGATTTTTTACACAAAGTCTTAATTTTTCAATAAATTTTAATTCAGAAGAAATAAAATCAATCGAGGTCATGGTGAAAATATAATCCGGTTGAATATTTTTTATTTTTTCGATACAATTATCTTCGTCATGATTTTCTACAATTGCATCATAAAATAACACCTCATCACCAGGAAAACTATTTTCTTCAATAATTGTTGACAGCCTAACCAATTCCACAGGTGGATATAAGAATCCTCTGGCAAAATAAGAGCAA
The DNA here is from genome assembly GCA_001603595.1 of Bacteroidales bacterium Bact_19. Classification (GTDB taxonomy): domain Bacteria; phylum Bacteroidota; class Bacteroidia; order Bacteroidales; family ML635J-15; genus Bact-19. The sequence goes on along the minus strand of LUZK01000072.1, from coordinate 60,184 downwards.
GAATATTTTCTTATTATTTTACTTTGATAAGGTAAATTTAGAACTAAAAATTTCATTTTTCAATCAGATAATTTCCAATAACAAGAGCCTCAAGCCCACTACGGTAGAATGTAGCCACAGCATCTGCAGGACTAAAAACTATAGGTTCGTTATTTGTGTTAAAACTTGTATTCACAACTACGGGATGACCGGTTTTTTCTTTTAGTTTACACAATAGCGAGTGATACAGAGGCTGAAGTTCCTTATTAACAGTTTGTATTCTTGATGTGCCATCGGCATGAACAATTCCGGGAGTAAAATCCTTAGCTTTTTGTGTAGTATCAAAGGTAATATTCATAAAAGGAGCTTTTTCTGCTTTTCCAACAAAGTATTCTCTGCTATCCTCTTCTGTTACAGATGGGCAAAACGGACGGAAAGGTTCACGAAATTTTATTTTCTTGTTTAAAATATTTTTAACGTCAGGCATAGCAGGATTTGCAAGAATGCTTCTAGCTCCCAGAGCTCTGGGACCAAATTCAATTCGTCCTTGAAACCATCCTATAACCTTGTTTTGGGAAATCAGTTCGGCAGCAACTTCGGCCGGATCGTCAATATATTTATATTTAATTAAATTTTCGTCGAGAACAGATTTAATTTGTTCGTTGGTAAAATCCGGTCCTAGTAAAGCTGTTTCGATAGGTTCGGGAATATAACCTTTTTGTACCGAAGCATACATTGCAGCACCTAAAGAAATTCCGGAATCTCCGGTAGCAGGCTGAACATATATCTCATCAATGAAATCAAGGTTCATTATTTTTTGATTAACAAGGCAATTCAATGCAACTCCGCCAGCCAAACAAATTTTTCTCAATCCTGTGCGTTTATGAAAGTCTTCAACCATCGCCAAAATAACCTTCTCGAATTGATATTGTGCAGAAGCAGCAATGTCATAATATTTCTGCGTAATTTCTTCGTTCCGTAGGCGGGCTTTACCGAGCATTTCCGTGAGTTTCTTGCTGTAGGCTTTTTCCTGTCGAGTAGGTTGTGATTCTCCAGGCTTAATAGGTTTTAAAAATTCTTCGTTAAAAAATAATTGTCCGTTTCTATAATCGAGAATATTGCTGAAATCATAAGCATGTTTATTGCCGTAGGCAGCCATTCCCATAAGTTTGTATTCATCGCTGTCGCGTCTGAATCCGCAAAATTGGGTAATTATAGAATAAAAAATTCCAAGTGAGTTAGGTCGGCTAAATCTTTCGATAATTTCTATTTTACCGTTTTTTCCAGTGCATACTTGAGTTGAAACACCGTCTCCAGAAGCATCCATAGTAATAATTAAAGCCTCGTCAAACCCGCTTCCGTAGTACGCACTAGCAGCATGAGCAGTATGATGATGAACAAAATATAACTCGGGACAATATCCAAAATTATCGGTAAAATATGAACGAAGAATATTTTCAAAAACCGTTCCCCATGTGCTGCCATGGCAAGCAACTACATCAACATCACGAATCGTTAATCCAGAATATTCAAGACATTTATAAACAGATAATTCTGATAACTGTCCGGGAGAAAATTTTATCCTGTTCAGTCTTTCTTCTTCAATAGCAACAAGTACTTTACCATCCTTTAGTAATGATGCCGAAACGTCTTGATAGCCAAGACGTACACCTCCATTGATTCCTAATACTATCATTATTTGCCTACATTAAAATATTTATCATAAGTAATTCGTGGTATCAAATTTAATTTCGAAAAAACATAAATAGGAAATTTGAATAATCTTATAAGATTATAAATTGTATCATAATCTCTAAAAGTTTTTGGAGGATATGACATGTATTCATCAAATTGTTCTCTTGTAAGCCCCAGTCGTTTAATACATAAATCAATTACCTTAGGGTCCTCAATTGCATAAATGCCATGAGCCCTTTCAAGAGCTGTTTCACGCGTCATCTGACCTGAGCGAACAAGTGCGGAATCGCTGTTCATGTTCATATCAATATTGAATTTTACCCTATGAACATACTTAATCAAACTATGATACAAATCATCATAATAATGAGCTCCGGGATAAACCCAATCCAATTCTTTTTGTATTAACTCAGTCGCTGCGGATCTGTTGTAATCCCAGTAATACATGGGCGTAATGGTACGAATCCCTTTTATCAATGAATAATACAATAGTTCTTTAACTCCAAAGTTAAAACCAGGGTCTTCGGGTTTCCATTTTCGTAATGGAGTTTTACCAAATTTTTTATGAACTGATTTTAGATAACGCCCATCGAAAAATGACCACGAAAGAGGTTTAATCCCTTCGGTACGAAAAGATTGACCTATTAAAATATATTTAAGATTTTCTTTACATGCTACTCCGTATAATGATGATGCTATTCCGATATCTGTTCCCATATTCAGGTCCGGCACCGAGGCTTTGAGAAAATCAATTTTTAACTCCTTAGCTTCTCTCCAGTCGCTTGAAATGGTTCGCAACTCTACACCAAGTTTGCGTGTGGCTTTAACCATATTTTCTCCTGCCACCGGGTTATCAAAGCCATCATTAAAATGAACTGCAAGAGGACGCAATCCAAATTCTTTTACAGTTAAATATAATAGGTAAGTACTATCCCTACCACCACTAATTCCAACAACACAATCGTATTTTTTCCCCTGTCCGGATTTTTTTATTTTTTCAATGTATTTATCGAGAATTTTCCGCCCAGCTTCTCCATTTGGAAATATTTTCTCAAGTTTATCATGTATATGGCAAAAGTTGCATACTCCGTATTTATCGAATTTTATGCCCGGTACCGTGGAATCCTGAACACAACGACTACATACCTGATATTCAAAATTTGTTGGTTTCCCGTTAACAATCACTACCCTTTTATCCATAAACGCTACATTTTAGAATAATAATCCACTCCTCGGCTGCTTAAATAATCTGAAATTTGTGTACCTTTAAATTTATTTTTAGGCACATCTGTTTCAAAAACAACTAATTCTCCAGCAAATTCATTAAAATGACCTTCTTTAATAATCCCATTTTTATTAACAGCAAGAGAACAACCTACCATTTTTTTGCCTTCATATGGTCCGCCAACAATATAGCCAACAGATGTTGTACTTACTACAAGCATATTAAACAGCGAAGCTAATGATTGCAACGGCTTTTTCCATTTATCCTTATATGGGTCCATTTCCTCCGTTACGCAATAGTCAACTGTCCATGATGAAGGTGATAACAAAATATTGGCTCCCATTCTTCCCAGTGTATGACCAATGGACAAAGCTCCGGAATAATTATCTGCACAAATATTCACTCCAATTTTTCCAAACTCAGTATCAACAACCTCCAACTTAGTTCCAACTTCATAAAAAGGATGCTCCACTTCGAGCAAATTTATCTTAGAATATTTGAGTATTATATCACCATATTTATTAATTAGTATGGCAGTATTATAAATTTTTTCGTTACTACGTTCACTTAATCCGACGCATATATATATATTATGTTGCTTTGCAAGTTCGGTAAATATATAGCTAAATTTTCCGGGTATTGGTTGAGCCTCGTTATAAACAGAGGGATGTGTCCATGCAAAATCAATAGTTTCGGGTAACAAAACCAAATCGCAATTTTGTTGAGCAGCTTCTACAACTAGTTTTTCAGCCCTATTGAAATTTCTTTCAGGTTCGCCTCCCTCCACAAGTAATTGAGCCATTCCAATTTTTATTTTCATGGATAAATAGGATTTTTAAATCACAAATTTATATTTTTTTTAATAATATTTATCGAAATTATGAAATTTCATTGAGCCTATTACTACTACAAAAACTAAATTTTATAATAATCTAAAAAATAATAATTTATAATTAAAATAATCCAATTTGAAATATCTTTATTTTTCAGTCCTTCTTTATAATTATGATAAAAAAAGTTTCTGAGTTTTGTGATTTAAAAAAAATTACTATTTATATTTGTTATTGTTATTCAAAAATACTAACCCAAACATAGATTATGAAAAATTCAAAAATTTTAATTTTTACTGTGACTTCTTTACTATTTATTTCTCAATTAGGTTGTAAAAAAGAAGACCCAAACTATCCCGATGTAAATAGACTTGATAAACTTCCCGTTGATATTTCAAAGCGGACTCCCGATAATGATCCACATCCTCCAATTTTACATTCGGATGAATTCGAAACTCCAATACCATTGGGAGACGGAATTAAAACTTCAGGAGTCGAAGACTCTCCATTTATTCTTCCTGATGGGAATACTATGTATTTCTTTTTTACTCCGGATGTGAGAATTCCGCCAAATGAACAGCTTATCGATAGCGTAACAGGAGTTTGGGTTTCGCATAAAATAAACAATGTTTGGCAACCGGCAGTAAGAGTTTGGCTTCAGTATCCCGGCAAACTTGCTCTCGATGGAGCTGTTGCAATTCAAGGGGACGAAATGTGGTTCGCTTCGGCTCGAGAAGGCTATACAGGAATGAACATGTTTATTGCAAAATGGATTGATGGAAAATGGAGTAATTGGACTTACTGTGGCGATAGACTAATGAAAGAAATAAAGATTGGAGAAGTTCACCTGCATGGTAATGACTTGTACTTTCATTCAGATAGAGAGGGCGGGCAAGGTAATTATGATATTTGGATGACTACAAGAAATGGAAATACCTGATCAGACCCTATAAACATTGCAACCGTAAATTCACCCGAAATGGATGGATTCCCTTTTATTTCTTCTGACGGTAACGAACTATGGTTTTGCAGAACTTATTTGGGAACTCCTGCTGTTTTTAGATCAAAAAAAAATAAATGATCAATGGCAAGAACCGGAATTAATTGTTTCTCAGTTTGCGGGTGAACCTACTCTGGACGATGCAGGGAATCTTTATTTTGTTCACCACTATTTCGAAAATAATATAATGATTGAAGCTGACATTTATGTGGCATTTAAAAAACGATAAAACCTAATTTAAAACTCCATTTATAATTTTTTTTCCTTTTGTTTATTATCAAAGTTATTTTGTTAATTTTCTCTTGTAAAAGATTTTTCGCCTGTATGTAATGGAAAAATTTAATGTATATTTGTATTTTTCTTTTAATTATGAAATTAATTGTTACAGGAGGAGCCGGCTTTATAGGGAGCAATCTATGTGATTATCTGTTGAACAACAATCACAAAGTTCTATGTATTGACAACTTTGATAATTACTATAACCCGGAAATAAAACGCAATAATATCACTATTGCTCAACAAAATAAAAACTTCAAATTTTTTGAAGCAGACATAAAAGACCTTTCAAATATTGAATCTTTAATTGACGATAATTACGATGCCATAATTCATTTAGCTGCAAAAGCCGGTGTAAGATATTCCTTGAAATATCCGGTAGGATATGAAGAAATTAATGTTGTTGGCACAAAGAATATACTGGAATTAGCCGTAAAAAAGGACATTAAACAATTTATCTTTGCATCATCATCAAGCATTTACGGCAACTCACCTACTCCATTTAAAGAAAATTACAATTCTCTGAATCCTATTAGTCCTTATGCTCAAACAAAGCTATTATCAGAAAAACTCGGTAAAGAATATTCCGAAAAATATGAACTAAACTTTATTTCATTACGTTTTTTTTCCGTTTACGGACCTCGACTTCGCCCTGACCTAGTTATGAATAAAATTGCCCGGAGCATTTTCAAAGGAGAAAAATTAAAAATTTTTGGTGACGGCAGCTCTGCCAGAGATTATACTTATGTCGATGATATAATTTCGGGAATAATATCTGCTCTTGAATATAAAAAATCAAAATTTGAAATTTTTAATCTGGGTAACGGAAACCCCATAAAACTTTCTGAAATAATTAAACTTTTTGAAAACTATACAAATTCCAGAGCCAACATTGAATATGTAGATTCTATTAAAGGAGAATCTGAAATTACCTGGGCAGATAATAGTAAAGCTAAAGAAGTTTTAGGATTTAATCCCAAAATCAATATAGAAAATGGGGTAAAATTGTTTATTGAATGGTACAAAAATAATATTAACGGGTGATGGAAAGAAAGATAATCTCCCAAAATAATAATATCAGCTTGTCGGAATATCTAAAACAGATTTTCGATTTCAGATATTTTTCATATTCTGTTGCCGTTGGTGAGATAAAAAATAAATATGCCCAAAATTATTCAGGTCTATTTCTGAGCATAATTCAAAGTTTGTTAGGATTAGCCATTTACTGGTTAATCTTTGGAAAAGCTATAAAAATTAACACAGGCGATATTCCATATCCTGTATTTGCATTACCGGGGATAATAGTCTGGCAGTATTTTTCGTATCTTGTAGGCAACAGTAGCGGAATTTTAATACAATCTGAGCATCTAATAAACAAACTTTACTTTCCAAGAATAAATTTAGTGTTGGCAAAGATTCTTCCGGGATTAGTTGATTTTGGAGCAGGTTTTATAATTTTTGTCATTTTGTTTACAGCTTTCGGAATGCAGTTTAACATCTTTTGGTTATTCATACCTATTCTGCTGGTTTGGTTAATAGTTTGTGGATTAGCTGTGGGCTTGTGGTCGGCAATATTATCTTTATTTGTGCGTGATTTAAGCCAAATTATTATTCAAATTACAAATTTTCTGATTTTCATTACACCGGTATTTTATCCGGGGACAATAGTTCCGGAAAACTTCAGATTTATTTTATACATAAATCCAATAGCAGGAGTTGCAGAATATTTCAGATGGTTTTTATTTGGCGGGTCAAATCCTGATGCAGAATATTTAATCGGTTTTGGAATTATTCTAATTTTGTTTGTAAGTGCTGTGTTAGTATTTAAGAAAATCGAAAAACAAATTACTGATTTGCTGTGAGAGGAGATAATGCCATAGTAATTAAAAATTTGAGTAAGGTCTTTTTAAAAAAAGAAGGCTTAGATAGAATTTCTTTTTGGCAAAAAATTTTTAAAACAAATAAATCAAGCAATTTTTTTGCACTAAAAGATATTAACCTAGAAATAAAACAAGGCGAAATTATAGGAATAATTGGTCCAAACGGTGCCGGTAAAAGTACGCTTTTAAAAATTCTAGCAGAGGTTACTCCTCCATCAAAAGGTGAAGTTGAAATTTACGGAAAACTTGCATCAATTCTCGAAATTGGGATAGGCTTTCAACCAGAATTGTCGGGTTACGAAAACATCTTTCTCGTTGGGCAGCTTTATGGTTTAAGAAAAAAAGAAATTGCCAAAAAAATTGAAAAAATAATCGAACTTTTCGGTTTCCCGAACTTTATTAATACCGAAGTAAAATATTACTCCTCGGGAATGTATATGCGTTTAGCTTTCTCAATAATAATTAATATAGAAGCAGATATTTATCTTTTTGATGAAATATTAAATGTAGGAGATGCCGCATTCCAATGGCAGGCTTTGGCAGAAATAAAAAAACTTAAAGAAAAAGGCAAAACAGTTTTGATAGTTACACATGTGCCTAAAACCATCCACAATCTCTGTGATAGAATGTTATTGCTTATAAAATCAGAACAAATATCATTTGATCATCCGAATGATGTAATCATAGAATATCAAAGAATAATACAAAAGCAAAATAAAAAGCTTGCATATTTTTTAGAGTTAGAAAAACACGATATCTTAAAGTTTAAATCAAATCCATCCTTTGATACTGATATTTTATTTTTTAGAATATCAAACAAAGGCTTTTCAAACAGCGATAAAATATTTTATGATAAACCTATTGAAATTTTAATTAAAATTAAGTCAAATATAAAACAAAAAATAATTTTTGCTCTAATGATTAGTGATTTTAACGGGAACCTTCTGAACACTCAAAAAATTTCCCTTGGCAATGAAAGCGAGAGTACAGGTGAGGAAATCACAATTATTTTTAAACCTTTTACATTCAGCAATTCTCAATACGGATTCGAAGCAGCATTTTTAGATGAAAATAATCATATTTTATGCAATTACAGAAACCTCCTGACAATAGAATTTTTTCATTCCGAAAATAAAACCGATAATTTTACAGGGATAATTAGAATAGATACAGAAATTATTAAAAAATCACATGCAGCCGATGAAAATTTGTAGATTTTTTTCCGGCCTATCAAATCGAGTTAAAAGAAAAGATTTCAAAATCTTTTTCTTTTTGATATTTATATTTTTTATTGGTGCATTTTTTATTTATATCAAACAAATCAATGTCCTGAGCCCTGTTTCGATAAAAATACTTTCAAACGAAAATCTTAAAGATATTACAGTTTATTTAACCGGTCCTTTAGGTTTTAAAACAAAGTTGGAGCCTTCAGATGGTAAAAATTCTTTTCTGATAAAAACAGGCTATTATAAAAATATTATTATCGAAACCCAAAAAATATCCAGTGCTGAAAATAATGATTTGCAGGTAGAAATATTTTACAAAAACAACAAAACAAGTTTTGAGTCTCGCTATCAACAGAATACAATAATCGTCGAAAGAATCGGAGAAATTAGTTTATATAAAAAATTGAGTAATGTTTTAATAACAAACTTGCAAAAGCTTATTGCATTAATATTATTATTTATTTTTTCAATTTTGGTTTATAAAACGGCCTGCTTATATAATTCTTCTTTTGATAAGAAACTAGGAAATTTTGCTCTATTTACAACTATCTCAATATTAGCAGTTTGCTTTGTCTTATTATTAATTGCGGCATCATACACGTATCCAAATGCAGAAGATATAGCACTTTCAACTAAAAAAGGAGATTTCAATTTTCTGAAAAACGGCTTTATTATTTTATTGGTTTATGATGCCAGATTTTTCACTAATTTCCTTTATGGATTAAGCCCATTTGCTATTGGTGGAATAGAATTTCACAGACTAAACTCGATTTTAGTTGTAATAATTACTCTACTAATAATTTTTTGGAGTTTGAAAACATTTTTTAAGAAAAGTATTTCACTACCTTCAGTTCTAATTTTAAGTTTAATAATTTTTACAACACATTTAATTTTTAGTCCGGGAATTGCTTATGACTTTTTTTACATTGGTTCGAGTTATGTTTATTTGTTTGGAATTCTGTCTGTTATTATTTGGTCAACATTTTATTATTTAGCTATTATTGATCAAAATCAAAAAAAACGCTTACGCAGATTAATATTAGCTTTAATTTTTCTTTTCTTAAGTTACGGCACTATCGAATTAAATATTTTTCTGAATGCTTATATTATTTTTATAATTGTTTGGTGGCAATTCTCATCAAAAAACATTAATAAATTCAAGCACGAAACAATTGCTTTGATTCTTTCTGCTTTAATTTCGAGTTCATTCATTTTTATGATCCCGGGAAATTCTCACAGAACATTAGGATCGCCGATACAATACAACCTATCTTACGTTATCGAAACTTTTAATCTCACATTTTTCCCCTTTTTTAAAATTTTGTTTGAATGGACATTTTTTAATCTAATAAGTATCCCTATTATTTTTCTTGGAACTATTATCTGTAAGAAAATCGATTTTTCAACTTCTTTAAAGACAAAAGACCTTGTCATATTTTTTATTTCGGGATTAATAACTATGTACTTTATTTATTACATTTTTGCATTCACAAATAGAAATATGTTTAACGAAGGTTATCCGGTTAGATTGATAAATTATATCCAATGGTTATATATATTCTTGTTTTATATTTTATTAGTATTGATATTGCATAAAGTGACATTAAAAAAATTAAATTCCAACATTTTAAAGTATATAAATTTATTTTCTTTTTTTATTGTTTTATTTTTTATAATACAAATATTATACACAGATAATCAATTAAAACAAATTTACATAGAATTAACAAATGGCACATACAAAAATTTCGACTACGAAATAAAAGAAAGATTTTTTAAAATCGAAAATGGAACTAAATCAGGTTCTTCTAAAATAATAATAGGTGAAATAAAGAATAAACCTGCAACTATTTTTGTTCACGAAAAAGATTTGATTGGCTCAGACCCCGAATTAAAACTTTGGATAAAAAAATACAACAGGTACTTTAATACGGATAAAATTTCATTTGACGAAACAGAAATAAATCATTCATTGAAAAAATATGAAAAAAAATAAATACATATTTTGGCTTTATTTTTCTGTATTCACAATAGTGCTTATTGTTGTGTTTTCAGCAATTTTTCTTAAAAATAAACATAGAGAATTATTATATAATTCAGCTGTTATTATTCTACAGGCCGAACAAAATGAATTAAAAAACTATTTTCCTGAAGATACAACAAAATTTTTTTTTCATATCGAAAGTGAGATTAAAAAGTCGGAATTTTGTTCCGAGATTAAATTAATATATTTCGAGAATGAAAGATTGGATTCGGACAATTATGCAAATTTGGTCAAAGATATTTTAAATTGCATCTATGATAACCGAATGGATTTTGCTTTAGTTTCCCATTCATTTGAAAATGTTTTTAATTTTGCTTCTTTTGAGTTTGAAAGTTTTGCAAATCGAAATTGTCATTTTGAAATTCAGTTTATCAAAGAAAAAAATACTGGCAAAATCTTTAGATTAATTAATATTCATACTTTATTGGATAATTATATAGATTACTTTTTAAAAAATGACAAAAAAACAAGGATAGATGTTAGAAAATAAATTAAATAAATATATCACAGCTTTCCGAATCCCCGAAGTTATAATGATGAGCGGATTTTTTCTTATCGGTGGATTTTTTGCAATTGACACAGTTGGAATAAACGAGATTTATAAGATTTTAGCTTTAGGCATTTTAAGCGTATTTATTGTTTTTGCCGTTTATAGTTTTAACGCCTATGCAGGAATTGATGACGATAAATATAACCTTCGTTTGCAAAGCCTTTTTTCTGTTTCTCCAAAATTTTTCATTAGTTCATTTTTTACAGCTTCATTTTTTGTAATTGCCATTTCATTATTTTTAAATCCTTTCACTATAGTTTTTAGCATTATTATTTTAATACTTTGGACTTTTTATTCACATCCTAAATACGGACTTAAACAAAAAGCTATTTATGGAACACTAATTCATTTTATTGCCCAAATATTTCATTTTATTCTAGCTTGGATGGTTTTTAAAGATATAAGTTTGAACGCAATATTACTCGCAATATATTTTTCAATTGCTTTTAGTTGCGGACATTTACTTCACGAAATTATTGATTATAACGCAGATAATTCATCCGGATTTAAAACCACACCCATTAAATTCGGCATCAAAACTTCTACTTATGCTATAACTACCTTACTTGGATTCAACATGGTTTATCTGTATCTTTTGTTTTATCTGAAAATACTCGATTATGAAACATTCCTTTCATTTTTTGCTGCATCAGCAGCCCATTTCATTTTAATAATTTCTTCATTTAAAAACATTCAGGAAAACGCGATTAAAATCAGAAAATATTACAGACTTTTGTATTTCTTTGCAGGATTAATTTATTTTCTAAAAAAAATAATTTAATAAAAACAAAAAGTGACCTCAATGCGATTTTCTTTTTACTCCTAATATTTTTTTCAGTATTGAGATTATAAATTCAATATTATTATCACTATTACCTTCACTTACAGCAAAAAAATACAATAGAATTACATCTCCTTTTTGCGTTTTTGAAAATACTCCGGTATTTATATATACAACAATAAAAAATAATTCGGAAGAAAAGGATGTAAAAATTAATGCTTATAGATTTATTTTTCCGGACCCTTTAGAACTAAAAAAAACAAAAAATGTATCAGAATATTTATGGTTGGAGGATCGGCGGCATTCGGCAGCGGACAATCAGAACCTTACGACAAAATAAAAAAATACCCGCAGGGTTTATATTCGTACGAATCTGGAATATGCGGTCAATAAAGCAAACTCCTCCAACAAAATTTTCCGGAATACAATTTTCAAGTAATTAATGCCTGCTCAAGCAGAAGAAAAATTAATCAATCTTTAAACTTATATATTTCTTTAATCAAATTTTTTAATCCCGACATAATTATTTCTTTCGATGGACAAAATGACCTTTCAACAATAGCAGGGGAAAATCCATATTTTGAAGATAAAAAATACACATTTCCTAAATATCTAAATTTAGGAACCAACTCTAAAAATAAATCCTTTGCTAATCTTTTTAAAACTAAAGAACTTCTAGATTATTTTTCATTCTTGATTTCTAAATCAAAAAGTGAAAAAACAAGAAAAAAATTATCCGTACGTCTCCTTAATTATGATTATTCAAGTTATTCAAAAGATGATTACTTGAAAATAAAAACGAATTTAGTAGCAACAATAACCCAATTCACCGACCTAATAATAATGTTTAATGCGTTGACAAGAATAAACAAAACAGACTTTGTATTTGTCTTACAACCAATGCTTTACAGGCAAATTAATAAAATTAACAACAACAGAATTAAAAATGCAAAACCAAATTAACCCCATCAATATATCATTAAGTTCTCCCGAAATGAATCCCGACAGCCTAAAAAAATTGAACATTACGGAAATATAGTTTTAAAATATTTTTTTGATGATTACCTGAGTAATAAAATAGAAAGCCTTTCACTCATACATGAATTTTATTTCATTGACATGAACAAGCAAATTGCTGATAAATATCATAATTTTGAATTTTACACCGATTATTGCCATCTAACATTTGACGGAAATAGAATTTGTGCAGAAATTATTTATAAGAAAATACGTCTTCTTATTCAAAACAACATAAATAACTAATTTTTTTTTATTTTTACAATAAATTTCTGAGGATGCAAGATAATTCTTGTTTGTTGATAGTTCCGTATTTTATTTCAGGTAAAGGAAGTATATTAAATTCTTTTACATATTCTATGCCTCCTGTAGGTCTTCTTTCAATTGCAGGATACTTACGTGAAAATGGCATAAAAACAAACATCCTCGATTTAACAATTCAATCAAAACTAAAACATTCAAACTTAGAATCCTTCTTAATAAAAAAAATAAAAGATTTCGGCATTCCTAAATGGGTTGGGATATCGGTTTGTACACCAGTGGCATACAATGCATATAAAATTGCCGAGATTATAAAATCTAACTTTCCGGAAATAAAAATTGTTTTAGGAGGACCACACATAACTGTTCTAAAAAAAAGAATTTTTGATGAATGTCAAAATGCCGATTTTTTAATTACAGGAGAAGGCGAATATACACTTTGCGAACTAATAAAAAATAATGATTTAAGTCCGGATAATTTATTTGAAAAAAATCCACACCCAAATATTATAAAAATTCCTGCCAAAGAAATTGAAATTTCAAAATTACCAATACCGGCATACGATTTATTGGAATTTGAGAAATATGTTCCGCCACCGGCTTCGCTTAACAGCAAACGCCCCGCAATTGGAATAATTACTTCAAGAGGTTGCCCTTATAAATGCACTTTTTGTGCAAGAATCACAGGACACAAGTTAAGATTTAAAACAATTGATCAAATAATAGATGAAATCAAATATTTAAAAGAAAAATTTAAAATTAAACAATTCCACTTTTATGACGACACCATAACATGCAACAAAAATTTTATTAAAACCCTTTGCAACAGGATCATTGATGAAAATTTAAATCTACACTGGAGTTGCTTTGCAAGAGTTGATACCGTGGACGAAGAAATCTTAGGCTTGATGAAAAAAGCTGGATGTTTTGTTATTATGTATGGAGCAGAAAGTCTTGATGAAAAAATTCTATTAGATGTAAAAAAAGGCATAACCGTCGAACAAATTCAGAAAGCACTAATATTAACCAGAAAAGCTGGGATCGAATCCCGGATTTCTCTAATTATTGGAACGCCAACCGAGACAAGAGAAAGTTTAGAAAAAACCGGGAAAAAACTTTTAAAACTTGACACCGATTTTTTTCAAGTATTTATTGCAGTTCCAATGCCTGGTTCTCAGTTTTATATCGAAGCAAAAAACGAAGGAAGAGTGATTAACGAAAACTGGGCAGATTACAACCTCAGCAAAGTTCTTTATAAACATAAAATATTTACTGAAAAAGAGTTATTTGCCATCCAAAGAAAATTGTATCTTAAATTTTACTTAAGACCAAAAATTATTTTTAATACTATAAAAAGTATCAATTCATGGAACGCTATAAAGAATGCTTTGAGAGGGCTTAAGGGATTTGTTAAAATCGTTTCCTCATGAACTTTAAAATTCTAAAATATGATATTATATTTATAATTCCAAGATATCAACCAACAGAAGGGTTTATTTGGAAGGCTATAGAATACAGATTTCACAGTCCGGGAGTGCTTTCTCTTGCAGGATTTCTAAATTATCACGGCTTCAAGACTTCAATATTTGATTGTAATCTTGAACAAATACCGGAAGAATCTTTCGAAATAGAATTTGAAAAAAGATTTAGCAACATAGAGGCATTATTTTTCGGATTCTCTTGTACCACTCAAACCGTTAATACTACCTACCGAATATCTGAAAAAATAAAGAAAAAATTTCCGCATTCTAAAATTGTCTTTGGAGGAGCACATCCAACAGCTCTTCCTGAAGACGTTTTAAAACACAGCCATATTGATTATGTTGCAGTTGGTGAAGGAGAAATTACTTTATTAGAATTGTTGCAAAGCCCTAATCCAAGTGAAATTAAAGGACTTGCTTACAGAAAAGAAAATAATATTATAATCAATCCACCGAGAGAGAGAATAAAAAACTTGGATTCGCTTCCTTTCCCCGATTATAGCATTATCCCAATCCATAAAAGCAAACCACTAATAGGGACATACAAAAGACTTCCGGCAACAATAATGGTAACTGCAAGAGGTTGTCCGGGCAGATGTACTTTTTGCAGCAGAGTAACAGGAAACTATTTAAGCGTTATGTCTCCGGAAAGAATGCTTGAGGAAGTAAAGATTTTGCATTATAAATACGGAATAAATCAAATTATTTTTTACGATGACACTTTTATTTCCGATAAAAATCGCATTGAAAAATTCTGTGATTTAATAATTGAAAATAAAATTAAGATTAGTTGGACATGTTCTTCTCGAGTTGACAGGGTTTATCCCGAATTGCTAAAAAAAATGAAAAAAGCAGGATGTTATCAAATAATGTTCGGGATTGAAAGTTTTAATGAAGTTGTACTCAAAAATATAAATAAAAAAACTAAACCTGAAGATATTTTTTATGCTATCAGAGAAACAAAAAAAGCCGGCATAGAAGCTAGAGCTGCCATTATGTTGGGTAATCCAGGAGACACAGAGTCAATTTTAAATGAAAATATAAGATTATTGAAAAAACTTAACCCCGACATGATTCAAGTTACTATTACTACTGCAATACCCGGATCTCAAATGTTTAAAGATGCTCACATTAAAGGAAAAATATTAACATATGATTGGGATAAATATGAAGGTAATTACCAGATTGTTGAACACGAAACTTTGGATTTTAAAACATTACAGAAATATTACAGAAAAACATATTTAAAGTTCTATTTAAGACCTTCATTTATCATAAGGTCAATTTTTAAAATTAATTCATTAACGAAAATAAAAGTCCTGATTATTGGGTTTTTATCTATTTTCCCGATTATTTTCAAAAATATTTTTTTGGCAAGCAGCAAAAAGTGAAAGAAAGTATATCTTGCATATTATTTAGCCCCCATTTTGAGTATGTAAAGGGCAGCATATACAGGGAGGTGAGCAATTTAGACCCCCCTCTTGGATTAATCTGTTTGTCGGCATATTTGAACGAAAGAAATTTTAAAACTCTTGTTTATGACCTAAATGTTGAAATAAATTCAAACACAGAAATTAATAACTTTCTTTCTGAATTAAAATTAAAATACAATATCTCGGAAACAATTTTTGGAATTTCATTTCTAACTCCTTATGCCTACGCATCATACAAAATTGCAGAAGAGCTTCGTAAACGATTCCCAAATAATTTAATTATAGCAGGAGCAGCTCATGCAACATTTATGGCAGAAGAAGTTCTTAATTCTAAACTTGTTGATGTTGTTGTTCACGGAGAAGGCGAACTAACATTATTTGATATTATTTCCGGAAAAAGTTTTAACGAAATTGATGGAATTAGTTACATAAAAGAAAACAAATTCATAAGAAATCCTGATAGAGAAAGAATAAAAGATCTTGATAGCCTACCCATACCTGAATACAAGCAATTAAAAATGAATAAATACAAACCTATTTTAGGTTCGTATCGAAAATTACCTGCAGCAAACATCATTACAAGCAGAGGCTGTCCCGGGAAATGTAATTTTTGCTGTAAAACTTTCGGTCAGAAAGTCAGCTACAAATCTGTTGATAAAATAATTGAAGAAATAAAGTTTTTAAAATCAAACTATAAAATTAAACACATCAATATTTACGACGACACCTTCACTTTAAAAAAGCAAAGAGTATTAGATTTTTGCGAAAGATTAATAACAGAAAACCTGGATATTGAATGGACATGTTTTGCAAGGATAGATACGATGGATGAACAAATTCTAAAAAAAATGAAAAAGGCAGGTTGTTATCAGATTATGTATGGTGTTGAAAATTTTAACCAAGAAATTCTTGACAATTTAGCAAAAGGAATAAAAGTAGAAAAAATTGAAGAAGTTATTTCGGCAACTAGAAAAGCCGGAATTGTAACTCGAGTTTCGGTTATGGTCGGTAATACTATAGATACTTGGGACACATATAAAAACAACATTAAAGCATTAAAGAAATTAAAACCCGACATTCTTGTATCGAGTATTTTCACACCCATACCGGGAAGTAAATTGTATGAATGGGCAAAACAAAATAATCGTTTATTGACAACCGATTGGAGCAAATTTGCAGGCAATAATTCAGTTATGAAATTAGATTATCTCAGCCAGGAAGATGTAATCAAACAGTATCGCAAAATTTATTCTGATTACTACTACAATTTACCTTACTTCATAAGAAGGATTAAACGAATAAATAGCTTTACCGAATTTATAAATACTGTTAAAGCTTTCTTTTATGTTTTAAATTTTATTCTTTTTAGAAAAAAAATGTAAAAATTTGGTATCAACAAAGAAATTAAATAATCTGAATAGTAAATCAAAAAAATATTTAGGTCTTAAATAAAATTTTAAAAAAGCCTTTTTTTGGATTTTTTTAAGTTTTTTTAAATCTAAATCTCCATAATAATAAGGTAATTCATGATTTCCTCTCATATATTCTGTCCAAACATTTTTATCAAAAACATTTTCATTTAGTCCTTTGAAAAAAATAGGTGAATTTGGTAGAGCTGTCATTAAATAAAATTGTGCATAATCAGCCTTAAGATTTAAACTAAAATTAATGGTTTTTTTGATATCAAAATATGTTTCACCAGGATTACCTAAAATGTAAGAACACAAAACTCTAATTTTTTTTGCTTTCAAATAATTTATTACAGAAATATATTTACTGGTAGAAATATTTTTGTTAATTTGTTCTCTTACTTTTTCACTACCAGCTTCAACACCTATTATTACATAACTTAATCCGGCCTTTTGCATTATGTCTATTAAATCTTCATCTAATGTATCTGCTCGGGTACAACATGTCCATTTAAATTTCAAATCGTTTGTTATTATCCAATTACATAATTCTATTACTCTCTGTCTATTAAATGTAAAAGTATCATCAACAAAACTAATCCATTGACATTTTTTTTCTTTTACTAGAAATAAAATTTGCTTTTGTACTTGAGTTAATGGATATTCCTTATATTTGTTTTTACCGGGGTCTTTACAGAACTTACAATTAAATGGACATCCTCTACTCGTAATAATAGTAAACCAATTCTTACCATAAAATATATTCCGATAACTTCCAATATCGTATAAAGTATAATCCGGCAAACTTTCAAATTTTGATACATCAATACTACTTGGTTTATCTATTCTATTTATTGAAGGGATAATCATTCCGTTAATTTTTGAAAAATCCCAATCACCATTTTTAATTTTTTTTACAAATTCAATAAAACATTCTTCAGATTGCCCAATAAAGCCATAATCAATAGACAGCTCCGATATTATCTCAGGATTATTTGTTACATGAGGACCACCTGCAACAATTAAGGATCCCGGGAATAATTTTCTGATGATAGGAACGATTCTGTAAAAAAAAGGTAATGATATCGACATTATGCTGAACCCTACAATTAAAGGTTTTGTTTTTAAAATAAATTTTTCAAATCTGTCGATTTTACTATTTTCTAAATCTGTATCAAATAAGGCTGTAGTAAAACCATTCTGTTTTAATAATGCAGATAAATAACCTACACCCAAATAAGGATATATCGAAAACTGCAGGGCATTTCCACTTGAAGATGTAACAAATAAAACATCAACAGAATTAATATTTTCATTTGAAAAATTCACGAAAAACCATTAATAATTCTTTTATTTTAACACCATCTCTTTTAAAAACACTTAAAAACATTAGAACAAATTTAATAAAAATATCTATTCCTAAAAAAATAAGTGCAGGGCTCTTTTTTATTTTTATAAAAAAACTGTCTCCGGTACTTAAAATTAAATCACCCCAGCCTTTTTGAGTGAAAATTTTCTTTATCTGCCTGTATCTGAAATAATATTTAAAGTAAGAAAAAAGAATATCATTGTAAATTTGATATTCTGATGTATTTTGTGGGATAAGAGGGAATTTCGGTTTTTTATAGAATGGTCTTACTAACACCTCCTGCGAATTAAAATTTGAATAATATTTTTTTACTTTGATCTTATCTTTATTTTGGTCATATAAAACTGTTCCGGGATAAGGTACAACATTATTAAATTTTACTAAATCCAAGTCGTGCTTAATTGAAAAATCTACACATTTCATTCGTATTTCTCGTGATTCGTCAGGAAAACAAAAGATAAAATTCGCCATTACCCTGAATCCTATCTCTTTCAATTTGTATATTGCTTGCGATATTTCATCCGGCATTTCGGTTTTACCTATATTTTTTAATATTTCAGGAGATACTGTTTCGATTCCTAGGAATACTGTTTTAAAGCCCGTATTAAACATTAACCTCAAAACATTTTCATTCATATCTCTAACACGCGCCTGAAAGGAATAAGTTACATCTTTTAATATTTTGGAATTGCTTATAGCTTCACATAATTCAATTATTCTTTTTTTATTTGCCAATAAGTTATCATCAAAAAACGCAATGTGTTTTTGTTTGAGATCTTTAGCTAAAAATTCTAATTCTTTTACAGTATTTTCTGTATTTTTATAACGATACCTGCGTTTGCCTACAAAATTTACACAGCAAAATGTACAATTATAGGGGCAACCCCTCGAACTTATTATATGAGAAAAATTATACTGAGAAAAAGGGATAAAAATATCATAAGGAAATTCAGGCAACATATTTATATTGTTTACAACTTCATCTGCAAGATTTATTACAACTTCAGAACCTTTTCGGTAAGCTATTCCCGGAATATCCTGAATATCATTACCTGATTTTAATTTATTATAAATATTCACTATCTGTAATTCGCCTTCTCCGATAAAAACATAATCACATGCTTCTATTTCAGCTAAAACTTCTTCCGGTACAACAGTTGGATGTATCCCACCTAAAATAATAATACAATCCGGGTAAAGTTTTTTTAATTTATAAGAAAGTCTAACGGCTTCTGAATAAGCCTCGGTAAGGGTAGAAATACAAAATATATATGGTTTTGAATGTTTACTAACTATTTCAGAAATCTTCGGTAAAACATTTTTATAAATTTGTTGATCAACAAAAGATGCCTTAATATGATTCTCTCGCAATACCGATATCAAAATTCCAATGCCATAAGGAATACTTATTGGAAATAAAGGTTTAAAAAGCCCTGTTGAATTTGTAGATGTATTTATAAAAATCATTTATGATAAATAAAAACAGAACCATTGTTAGTTTTATGCAAATTTACTAATTTTGCTCAAAATAAGACTATTTTGAAAAACAAAATAATTATAATATCATCAATAGCTGCTTATATTATTATTTTGTCAGTTGTTTTGTTTTATATTTTTAATGCAAATTTTTACGGCACTATTAAAATCATTTCTGAAAATGAAATATATGTTAAAGCAAAAAGCCCTTTTAACAAAAACCTTAACTTTAAACATGTTTTAATTGACAATAAACATTATTATTACTATAATCATCCTCGGTTTTATAAAGAATTCAGAATTACTGCTAGAAACACAGACTCTTATTCGAAAACTGAAATTTATAAAAACAACAAAAATTTAGTTTATGACGATTTCATTTACGGGGAAAAAATAAAAATTAAAACTGATAATTATTTTCAAAGATTACTAAATCTTTGTGACTTTATATTTTTTAGGAAAAATTTTTGGATTTATGTACTTATAACAAGTTCAATATTTGTTCTATATTATGTCATAATGGAACGGTATAAGATATTTAATCAAATATCGATTTTCTTCAATGTTTTAAAAAATTCATTTTTTTATCAGATTTTATTTTCATTATTGATAACTTCTATAACAAGCTATATTTATTTTTCTAATCCGGCAAACATCCCCGACAACAATATTTACCTTAGTTTTGGTCCTGATCAATTTGATTATCACACCATTGCAGTTAATCATGCTAAAGGTGCTGAATTTGGAATTAACGGTCCTGTATTTTCTAATACAGATTATAAAATAATTACAGAAAATCGGGATTTCAACATTACTAATTTTTATGGGTTAAAAGCATTAAACAGATTTCCCGGTTATCAGTACATTATGTCTATTATTTACAGAATTTTCAAGCCTGAACCAATCGTTGCAAAAACTTTTAATATAATAATTGTTTTAATTTTATGTGTTATTTTACCACTAATATTAAAAAAATCAATTAACATTTCTGGATACTTTGCCGGACTTTTTGCAATACCTTTTGTTTTTCACCAACTTATTTTTTATGCTCATTTAATTTTGCCCGATATCCTGACTGTTTTCATAAACTTACTGATTATTTACTTTTGGATATATCTAAAAAAAGATTTTAAAAACAAATATTTTTATCTTTTGGCAATTTTATTGGGAATTAGCTTTCTGGTAAAAACAAGTATTGCGATTCTTATTCCAATAATTATAATTGATCTATATCAGATATTAAAAAAGCGAGGGTTTTTGTTTCTCTATATTTTAAAATCCTTAGCATTTTTTCTTTTATTGTTTTTAATATTTTGGCTACCTTATAATATATATAGTGTTAAAGAATTTTACAAATTGGCTGAAATATCAAAATCAATTATTGTTGACGTTTCAGGTTTATCGGAAACGGAATTTATATCTAAATATAATCAAAAAAATATTTTTCAGACCAAATATTTTGTTTTGAATAATTTAGCTCATTCAGAAATTCTTAAATTTAAAAATGATGTAATGCCTGAAATAGAAAGAACAGGGTATTTTCCACTTTATCTTTTCAATAATGAAAAACCATCTTCCAACATCGTTAAACTATCATACTTAAAAATTATTTCGTTAAATAAGAAGCCATATTTCATGATTTCATTAATAGCGAATTATGGGGCACTTGAATGCCATAATGAATACCTTAAAGATGGAAAAATAACAAATGAGTGGATTTTTCATAAAAACAGTTTTTACAACAACGACAATTTTGCCAATAAGTCTCAGTTTATACGTATTGCTAATTTTTACATCAACAATCCAACTGAAATTTTTAGAATTGCTCATTCAAAATTGATAGATTTTGTTTCACATTCTAAAATGTTTATTCTTTTTACCTTAATAGCTATATTTTACTTTTTAATAAAAACTCTGGAAACAAAAAAACAGAAAGTCTTATTAATAATTATTATAATCGCTATTGTTGCAATTAATTTATTACCGCAATGTATTCCTTATGCTTTTATTTTCTTGCTTATTATTATGTTGTTTTCTAAAGAAGAAAAAATTATACCCGTAAAACCTGTATTGTTTTTAGCATTAAACGGAATTGCCTTTACTTTAATAGCCTATAGCTCTCCAAGATATTCAATTTATTATTTATTCATGATTTATCCTCTGATTTTATACATTTTAATAATGATTATCCAAAATTTCATGAAAAAATTAAGTATAAATTTTTTATCGAAGGATTAATTATTGAAAATTTATTTTAATATTGCTTTAAATGAATTCTAATTGCATTATTTAATTTCGTTATTATGGAAAAAATTCCTTTTAATAAATTTAATGAATTTTATTTAGATCATACGAAAGAAATCTCAGAAAAGCTTATGTTCATTTTAGAAAGCGGAAAATATCTCAGAGACAAAGAAACTTTGCAGCTGGAAAAGGAAATTGCAAAACTTTGTAAAAGAAACTTCGCTGTAAGCACCTCATCGTGTACCGATGCGTTATATTTTGCTTTAATCACTGCCGGGATAAAACCACAAGACGAAGTCATCCTACCTACATTTTCTTATATATCAACTTTAACTGCTATTCTAAAATGTGGAGCTGTTCCGGTTTTTGTTGACATAGATAAACATACATTAACACTTAAAACTGAAGGCATCGAAAAGTTTTTTACTGAAAAAACCCGGGCTATAGTTTTTGTTCAATTATTCGGGCATATTACAGATTTAAGAAACTTAAAAGAAACTTGTAATCAGAATAATATAATTTTGATTGAAGATTCTGCTCAAGCTATAGGTGCAAGTTTTGAAGGATTTTCGGGAGCATCTTTCGGAGATATCAGTTGTATTAGTTTCGATCCCACAAAACTGGTTTCTGCGTATGCAACAGGTGGTATTGCTGTTACCGACAACGAAGATTATTACAAAACACTGCTTAAAATAATTCATCACGGACGTAATGAAGAAGGAAATTTTGAAATTTTAGGATTTAATAGCAAAATTTCTGAGCTGAGTGCCTTTATGATAAACATGCAACTATCGCAACTTGATAACACCATTTCGAAAATGCAAAGAATAGCAAACACATACATTGGTCAACTCAGCAAAATAAAAGAAGTAGAAATAATCTTGCCAGAACCCTCATGCAGATCTACATGGCATAAGTTTGTGATTTTAGCACAAAACAGAAATCAATTAAGAGAATATTTGTTAAAAAAAGGCATAGAAACCAGAATACATTACAATCCTCTATTACATGAACACCTATTACTAAAAAATTACAATTATAAAATTACTGAACTAAGTCAAGCAGAAAAACTCAAAAATGAAGTCCTGAGTTTACCAATTTATCCCGGATTAAAATCAGAAGAAATCAATTATATTTGTGAGAACATTAAAAACTTTTACACATTATGATAATTGTAGGTTCAGGTTCAGCAGGAAAAGAAACATCAGGAATAATCATGCTTCAATCTGATGAAGAAATATTTTTTTTTGATAATAATCCTAAAGAAAATCTTATTTACGGGAAATATCATGTTATTTCAAATATAAAAAAAATAATTGAGATCATAAAAAAAGATAATAAATTTTGTGTTGCCATCGGTCATCCGAGAATTAGAGCCAGGATGTTTAACTTTATGCTTGAAATAGGAGCAAAACCGGCGAATGTTGTTTCTTATAAAAGTTTTATTTTGTCTTCAATTTATGAGAATGCAACAATTATTCAACCGGGCGTATGTATTTCTTATGATGTAAAAATCGGAAAATCAAATATGATTCATGCAAATTCAGTTATTGGTCATAAAGTTGAAATAGGTGATTTTGTAAATATAAGTCCTTTGTGTTCGATAATAGGCCCCACTAAAATTGATGATTTTACATATATTGGAACAGGAAGCATTGTAAATCCGGGTTTATACATCGGAAAATATTCATATATTACTCCAGGGAGCATTGTAAAAAGAGATGTTAAAGATTATGAAACTTATGAAAACTAATAGAATATTTTTTAAACTGTTTTTGAGCCTTTTAGTTTTTGTTTTGCTGTTTATTTTTTCATTTAAGCTAAATTATTTTATAGCTTATACACATCACAAAATACTGATTTTTGCAATTTTAAAAACAATATCATTGATAATAAGCGTTTTTGCTTTTCTATCTTTTTCATTTTATTTTTCAAATATTTTCTCAAGTAAAATTATTAAAAATATTACTATATCAATTTTCAGTATATTATTGTTTTTCTCAATTATGGAAATAATCTTTACCTTCTATACTCCGAGCACCAATGTATTTACTGACCTGTCTAACAAAATATGGCAAAAAAAATACTGGAAACCAATTAACTCCTTAGGTTATAGAGATGTTGAACCTAACGAAAAACCGGATAAGAAAAATATTCTGGTTATTGGAGATTCTTTTGTTGCAGGTCATGGCGTAAAATACGAAGAGGTATTTAGTTCAATATTAAGAAAAGAATTACGGCAGCAATACAATGTTTATAATTTGGGAGTTTGTGGTTCGCATACCGAAAGAGAATACGACAGCTTGCTAACATACCCTGTTAAGCCAGACATTATAATTTTAGGCTATTATCATAACGATATAGAATCTGCAATGATTAAACACAATATTCATTCAAAGTTTAGTAATCCTAAAAACAAATTATCCCCATTTAGTAAATTTATAATTGATAATTCTTTGTTTTTTAATTTCTTATTCAGCATAAAAGCAAAATCACAAATATCTGCTGAATTCATGGAATCAGAGCAAAACGACATACTCTTATACTTAAATGCAGATATTTGGAATACTCAGAAACAAAGCCTCAAAAAATTTAAGGAATACAGTATAGAAAATAATGTAAAATTGATAAGTTTATTTATTCCCGGATTGGGTGAAGGCATTGCTTTTACAAATGTTATTGCCGGGAAAAAAATTGAAGAATTTTGTCGTGAAGAGAATATAGAATTTATTAATATTTATCCTTATATCAAAAACTTACCATTATCAAAACGAATAGCAAACAAATTTGACCAGCATCCAAGCCCTGAAGTGCATAAAATAATAGCGAATAAATTAATCTCAATTATAAATGAAAAATAAAAATATTCTCATATATTATCCTGATACAAAAAATTACAATCCTACTCCACCATACGAATCATTAATGCTTATTGAAGCATTAAAAGATTTTTCGGAAAGAATCATTTTTGTTGATGCAGCAAAAGATCATTTTGAAATTGAAAAATTAGTACAAGACTCAGAAATTTGCATTATTACTACTTTGATAAAATATACTTCAATTACAATAAACTTTCAATTAAAAGATGGCATAAATTTTTCAAAAATATTAAAAAATTATAAAGTTCCGGTTGTATGGACAGGAATGGCTCCTATTCTACTTAATAAAAGTATTGAAGAAAACTGTCCTGATGATATTTTGGTTAAAACTACAGACGAAAATTTTTTAAAAATTTTTATTGAAAACTATACTAGAAATAATAAAAATATAAAAGAAATCTATGAAGATACTCTAAGTGATTTTATTGAAGATAAAAACTCTTTCAAAAAATTTGGAAATTATAATTTTGAAAAAATCAGTGTAGAAAAGTATATTCATAATAATACTTTTAATTATTTGGCGACTACAGGTTGTGTAAATAGTTGCAGTTTTTGTTCTGTACCTGTCATATATAAAAAAAAGTGGACTCATAATAGTATTGAAAATATTATTAATCATTTAAGGTTTTTATTTGAAAATTTTCCGGAAATAAAAGTAATTCATTTTAGAGATGACAATTTTTTAGTTAGCAAAAGATTTATTTTCGATCTGTTTAAAGAGATTGAAAAACAAAATTTTTCTTTTACTTGGAGTTGCCAAACCAGCGTTAATATACTGAAATTATACACACAAGAAGATTTAAAATTTCTCTATGATCACGGCTGTAGAAACATCTCTATTGGAATTGAATCCGGAGACGATTACATTTTAAAAAATATTACTAAATCAAAAACAACTAAAAGAGACAGTATTAACACTCTTAAAAAAATAAAAAATTCAGGAATAACTGTTTCGGTAACGAGTATAATCTCTTTTCCTTACAACAATAAAAGAGATTTTATTAAGACTTTAAAATTTCTTATGAGACTTAAATTAAAATTTCCATCATTGAGTTTATATTGCACTATATATCAACCTATACCGGGAACAGAGATTTTCAATGAAATTTACCGAGATATAAATACATCAACCGATACATTTTCAAATAACATCTGGACTACAAAAAAAGAAAAACTAAAATTGAAAAAATTTGAAACATTCTATTTTATTTTTGACAATCCTCATTTTTATAAATTATTACCTGACGACTTAGCCAAAGATTTAAAATTTATCAATCTATTTTTCAGTCCACTAATCAGATTAAGATTTTTGCTGGGAATTACTTCAAATTTATGGGAATATTCGTTAGTAAGATCTAAACTAAATAAAATCAAACAAAAACACGGAATAGATTTAAACTACTCTCTTTCAGATATTGGGATCAGACATCTAACCTCCAACTTTAATTACGGCTTTAATAAATCTTAGAGAGCATTTTTTCTTAAAAATCTAAAATTATTTACAAGCACATCTTTATTAATTCCGGATAAATATTCAAAAACATAATTGATTGAGTAAAACTTATTAAACAAAAGCGTAAAATCAATAATTTCTTCATCCCCGGATTCAAAAATCGCTGTTTCAATTTTTTGCAAATCACCCCCTATCAAACTTTTGCCATATTTTTTAATTTTTTTCAAAAGTATTTCATTAGTTATAAAATACTTAGTGGATTTTTCTCTTTTCTCAATTTCAAGAATAAGTCTTTCGAGGCGTTTTAGCAAATTGTTATATACAAGAATATTATTAGCAACAGTTTCAGAATCATGTGAGTTTAAAACTTTTTTTGTTTTTAAAAATTCAAAAGCCGCTTTTAGAAAATTAGAATCCTGACACCAGAGTGCATTTTTAAAAGGGAAAAACACCTCACTAAACCAAATTTCAGCATTAAAATGGTTTGCAAACAGCACAATATCTGCCCATTCATAAATATTATCTTTCATTGCACAAGCAGTAATTCCAAATTTGCGATTATTTCTTTGTGAATATTCAGAAAAATATTCAATATTCGATTTTAATTTATTAAAATCTCCATTAACTCTTATTTTTGAGTAATTTTTACAATTAACGGAATCAACGGAGACATTAATAAAAAATTTACCTTTTTCTATAAGATTTTTAATTTTATCGTTTAAAATTGTTCCATTTGTTTGTATGTAAATCTCACAATCAGGATTAAGGTTTATTATCAAATCCCATAATTTGTAATAAATTTTGTTTAAAAACGGCTCCCCTCCACTAAATCTTGCAGCTTTAATTCCCGGCAAAAGATTATGAATTTGAAAAATAAAATTTTCATCATACAAATTTTTAAAAACAAATTCATTTTTTCTCCTAATTTCTGAAGAAGAATATTCTGAGCACATTATGCACTCTAAATTGCACTCAGTAGCAATCTTAAAATCCAGTATTACAGGCTGCAGTTTGTTAATATCAAATTTTTCGTATAGTAATGGATTTACAGAATCAAATAAACCAGCCTCAAAAGCATCCAAACAGACCTGACATCCCAGAGAAAAATCTGCCTTCGATATTGATTTTCTTAGTTTTTTTAGCTTATCCCCTTCCCAAACTTCTTTAATAGTATTTTGAGGGTAACTCCCTAAAACATAAGAATTATTATGACAACAAACAGTAATATCTCCATTTGGCATAAAACGAAGACTCTTAAACGGCGCTAGACAAACAGGAGAAAATCTGTTTTCAAACCTTCTTGCAGCCTGATATTGTCGAATCTTATTTTTTCTTAAAACAAATTTCTTACTAAACACTTTATCTTGTTATGTATTAAAAGCTAAAATACAAAAATGATCTATAATCGTTTCTAAATCATTGTTTTTAAATTCATTTTTCAAAATATAATCCGGATATCTTTTTATAAAATCTGAAAATTCCTTTTTTATAAGTATATCTGGAATAGAATTAACAACATTTTCAACCAAATTTTTGTATCTACTGTTGCCAATTTTAATTAGAATAATTTCAATAATCTCATTTCTTAACTCCGGATGTTTTCTTGAACTATTTGTTGAACTTTGAGAGTTTAATTGTAAAACTTTATTTTGCCAAATCTTTAGCAAATTTAAAAGATTATTAAATTTTTTGATATTTTGTTGAGCGACTTCATTATTATTTTCGAATTTAGAATTTTCATAAAATTTAATTATGTCGTTTAATTCTGAAAAAGGTAAAGACCACAATGCCAGGTTCCACGGCTTCAAAACAATATTATAATTAAATATCCATTGTTTTTCATTACATGTTTGAATAATTTCGGGTATTTCCTTTGCATTAATCCTCATTGGACAAATCGTAATCGAAAATTGGGTTCCTCTTTGTTTACAAATTCGTTCAAATTGTTCAATATTTTTGAATGTTTCTGCCAAAACTGCTCCCTTACGTATTTGCGAATAAGTCTCAGGAACAAAACTATCAATTGAAACAGTAATGTTGAACCTTCCGGAATTTAAAATATCCACAACTTTTTGATTAAAAATAGTTCCGTTAGTTGTAACATTAATGTTTATTTCCGGATTAAGCTGAATCATTCTTTCCCATATAGAATAATAGATGTTTATCAAAAATGGTTCTCCTCCCGTGAAAACAGCATACTTCAAAAATGGTATAAACTCGTCTAATTGTTTTAAAAAATTTGTATCATAAACGAATTTTTCCTCAGGTTCATAATTTCTTTCCTTCTGTATTCTTGATGATAAGGAGGCATCACACATTACACATGCAAGATTGCAAGTGTTTGAAAGAGAAAAATCCATTAAAACCGGATATCCGTTTTTATTTAACTCAAGATAATCGAAACTTAAAGCAGCTACATTTCCAAAATCCTCTTGCAAAAATGGATTAGAACAGAAATTACAAGAATCTGGAATTTTGTAGGAAAGCATTTGCTTGCGAAGAGTTTGCATTTCTTTTCCAAACCAGATGGATTTCAGACTGCGATTTTTCAAAAAATAATAATCAATGTGGTGGCAACAAACCTGAACACTTCCGTTGCGATGAAATCTTAAGGCACCAAAAGGAGCTTTGCAAAAAAAATTTCTATCGTCGGAATTCCTCGATATGTTATATGATTTTTTTAATTTTTTAAACTTTCTATTTAAAAG
The DNA here is from genome assembly GCA_001603595.1 of Bacteroidales bacterium Bact_19. Lineage (GTDB taxonomy): Bacteria > Bacteroidota > Bacteroidia > Bacteroidales > ML635J-15 > Bact-19. The sequence goes on along the minus strand of LUZK01000072.1, from coordinate 30,968 downwards.
AAATTTAAACATAATACAAAGATAAAAACTAATTTGTTAATTTTGGGGATTAAGTTTTTATTTATAAAACTGATTAATGTTTCAAAAAAAAGAAAAATATTTATGTAATGCTGCTGAATATTCATTATTGTTTCAGCCGAGTGGAGAAATTCTTGCATGTCATTACAATCGAGGATATATTTTGGGAAATTATCCGCAAAATACAATAGATGATGTTTGGAATGGAGAAAAAAGGAAAAATCTCACAAAAAAAATTCGAAAAGGTAATTTCCCGAAAACCTGTGAGTTTTGCAAACGTGCAATAAAAAATGGATTCTACAATAAATCAGGTATAAATAAATATCAGTATATTACTCCCGGACAATCAGGCTATCCATCTTCAATGGAATTTCAACTTGATAATATTTGCAACCTCGAGTGCATAATGTGTTCGGGCGAATATTCGGCACTTATAAGAAAAAACAGAGAAAAAGGAACACCATACATCAGTCCTTACGATGAAAATTTTGTATATCAAATAAAAAAATATATTCATTATTTAAAACAAGCTTCATTTACAGGAGGCGAACCATTTTTAATTGAAATTTACTATCAAATTTGGGATTTAATTCAAATTTTAAATCCTCATCTTCAAATATATGTTTCTACTAATGGAACGATATTAAATGATAAAATAAAAAAATATCTTGACAAATTAAATTTTAATTTTACAATATCTATTGACTCTTTGCAAAAAGATAATTACGAAAAGATTCGTAGAAATGCTAGTCTTGAAAAAACATTAGAAAACATTGATTTTTTCATCAGATATGCGAAAACAAAAAATCTAAACATAAATATTAAATCTGTTGTAACTCCTTTTAATTACAAAAATATTCCAGAAGTTCTGGAATTTTGTAATAATAATCAAATAAACTTTATCCCCAAAACTGTATTAATACCATCTTTTGGCAATTTTAGTTTTAGCTCTGAATTAATTATTGACGATGCTACTAAAACATTCGAAGAAATTATAAAAATAAAAAATCCAACCTCACAAACAGAAAATAACAATTATAGTAGATTTAAGGAAATATTAAATGAAATTAAAGAAATAAAAAAACTTAGAAAAGAAACCATAGAAAAATATCAGAATCAATCTATTAAAAAATTGGAAAAAGAATTTTTAAAAAAAATGATCTCACAAAAAAGACTTATTTCAAATTATAGTAAAACCGACTTAAAAGAAATGGCTCAAAAACTAATAAACTCTATAAATGATGATGAATCTTTAAAAAAATCTTTAATTTCGTTTTTATCTGTCCCTTCAGAGATTATTGCATCCGAATTTAATCGCAAAGATTTCAATAAGTTGATTGAAAGATTTAGACAATGTTCTATTTATGAAGAAACTTAAATAAAAAAATAGCATTACAAACTATTTTTATCATTATAAATTTTACCGAACTTTGCCATTCTTAAGTAATTTTTAAAAGTTTTAATAGTTTGTTTTTCTTTTTTATTTAATTCCTTTTCACTTAATTCATTAATAAAGCATGTAGGGTCCTCAGCAAAAGGGTTTCCGGTGTAATAATAAGCCATTACTCTGCAACCGCCACAAGTGTAAGTATATTTACAGTTTCCACATTTTCCTTCAAGGTTTTTTCTGTCAGTAATTTTCAAGAACAATTCACTTTTATATAAAATATCTGCAAGTGGAGTATCAATTACATTTCCTGCATTCACGTGGTCAAGAAACATTGGACAAGGAGAAACGTCTCCTTCCGGATTAATTGCGTAATAAGCTCCTACCCAACATCCGACAGGTGGATTAATCGGAATTTGATCTTTTTCTAAATCCTGCCCGGAGAATTTTTCATAAACATCTGTTGGCAAAAAATAAGGAGTATAACTAACCTGACCATTAAAATATTTAATAAGTTCAGGATGGAAATAGTCTTTCAAAGTTTGTTTGTCAAACATTAAATCTTTACATAAATTGCAACTGCGAGGGACAAAAGGTATTCTATTGAAAGGAAGTTTTAAGTTTTCAATCTCCTTTAGTGTTTTAGAGAAACTTTTATAATTAAATTTCCCAATCGTTACGCTAATATTGGCACGTAATGAATATTTTTCAATTCTTTCCAAAATTTCTAATGTTTTATTAAACTCTTGATTTCTGGTTTCAGCGTTTAAATCATCAAAAGAATTTATTCCCAATGAAATTATTATTCTATTTCCGGCAATTTCTTTTATGATTTTCAATACTTCATCGTTTAACAAAATTCCATTACTTGCCAAAGCAAGGTTAAACCCTTTATTAATGCCATAGCTTATAAGTTCAAAAGCATCTTTTCGCAACAAAAATTCTCCTCCGGAAAAGTTCACCAAACGAGTTCCTAAATCGTAAGCAGGTTCCAAAATCCGATTTATAATAATACCTTTTGGTAAATCTTTATAATCATTTCGCTTATTCGAACCAGTAGAGCAATATTTACAAGCTAAATTACAATTGCGCGTTGTTTCTAAATATAGAGTATTAAATTTTGTAATCATGAAATTATATTTAAATTACAAATTTAAATTATTTTTACATTAAATTTGAAATGTAATTTTTTAGAAAATAATTTATGAGTGCTGAGATAAAAGAATTGAGCAAAAAAATTATAGATAGTTTGCCTTATAGAAAAGATTTTTTATTTGTAGATGAAATTATAAAAGTAAATGATTCATCTATTTGGGGATATTATACTTTTAAGCAAAATGAATTTTTTGTTAATGCTCATTTTAAGCACATTCAAGTTACTCCCGGAGTTATCCTCATTGAGATGATGGGACAAATTGGCTTAGTTTGTCATTTAGTTTACCTTGATGGCTTATACAAAAAAAACATTTTATATCATCCGATATTGACCTTTGTTGAAGCAAATTTTATTAAGCAAGTTTTCGTAGAAGATAGATTGATTGCTAAATCTAAAAAAATATACCTTCGAAAAGGAATATTAAAATCAGAAGTAGAATTATACAATTCAAAAAATGAATTATGTTCTACACTAACTGCTCAATTGTTGATAAAAAAAGATTAGGATAAAATGAATAATAAAGTTGTGATAACAGGAATGGGAGTTATTGCTCCTGGAGCGACGGGATTAAAAGAATTCCATAATTTATTATATCATTCGACATCCGGAATAAAAAAAATAGATGAACTAGTAGAGCTTAATTTTAGGTGCAAAATTGGGGGAATTTGTTCTTTAAATATAGATGAATTACGAAATAAATATCCCATATTGAATATTCCAATAATAAGTCGCAGCACATTTTTATTAGTTCAAGCTACAGAAGAAGCATTAAATAATTCTGGTTTTAACATAGGATCTGAAATATTAGAAAAATTAAATCCAGATATTATAATAGGTTCCACCACAGGAGCTATAGATGTTTGGCATGACAAAGTAATTCCCTATGTTGATAAGGGGAAACATTTAAAACTAGGAAGTTATGCTTTTGAGCAAGTAATATTTTCCAGTCCGTCTGCAATTTTATCCGGAATTATTGGTACCAAAGGAAGAGTTATATCAAATTCTCTGGCTTGTGCCAGTTCAACAGAAGCCATTGCAGAAGCTTTTTTTAGAATAAAAAATGGAGATAATAAAATTATAATTGCAGGAGGATATGAACCATATTCTAAGTATTATTGGAGCACTATGGATGCTATGAAAATTATTACTCCCAATCATAATGATAAACCAACAAAAGCTAGTCGCCCGATGAGTGCTTCATCGCATGGTTTTGTTCCTGCAGAAGGTGCAGGAATACTTATTTTAGAAGAGCTTGAGCATGCTCAAAAAAGGGGAGCTAATATACTTGCCGAAATAATTAGCTCCCATGTAAATTCAGGAGGTCAAAGAAATGGAGGAAGTATGACTGCATCAAATTATGAGAAATTAAAAAATTGTATTGAAATTACTATTAAAAAATCTAATATCTCTCCAAAAGAAATAAAATATATTTCAGGACATTTGACCGGAACAAAAGCAGATTCTTTAGAAATCAAAGCATGGAAAGAAGCTCTAAATTTAAATAAACAAAATTTTCCATATATAAATTCAACAAAATCTTTAATAGGGCACACAATGGGAGCATGTGGAGCTATAGAAATTGTTGCTTGCATAATACAAATGAGAAATAAATTTATTCATGCATCAATTAATTGTGAAGATTTACATCCCGAAATAGAGAAAACAATTTCAAAAAATAGTATCCCATTTAAAAGAATAGATAATGTTGATATAGATTATACAATAAAAGCTAATTTTGGTTTTGGAGATGTAAATGCTTGTTTGTTGTTAAAAAATATAAGATGAAAAAAAGAGTAGTCATCACCGGTTTGGGTGTTATATCTCCTAATGGATTAAATATTAATGATTTTTTAAAATCATTAAAAAATGGGATTTCTGGTATCAAATACATTCCAGAGCTTGAAAATTACAATTTTAATTGTTGTGTTGGCGGAGTCCCTGAAATTAAAAGTACAAAATATGATAAACTTCTTGCTAAATATGAAATTTCGGAAGCAGATATTTCTATATTGTATGCAGTCATTACAGCCTTAGAAGCTTATGAGTTAGCCGGATTTCATTTTGAAAATTTTAACGAGAATGAAGTTTTAATTGATTTTGGAAGTATTATTGGAAGTTGTTTTGGTGGAATCGAGATCTTTCTAAGAAAAATGTATCCACTAATTAGTTCAGGAAATTTAAAAAAGTTAGGTAGTCAAATAATAGAACACTGGATGCCGAGTGGATCAGTTGCATCTATTAGTAAAATATTAGGCTTTGCCAATCAAAATACTGTGAATTCTTCTGCTTGCTCTACTGGCTTAGAAGCTGTAATTATGGCTTATGAAAGGATAAAATTCGGTAAAGCAAAAGTTATGTTAGCAGGCGGAACAGACCCATATTCTCCTTTTGCATGGGCAGGTTTTGATTCTATGCGATTATTGGCTCGAAAATACAACAATACTCCTGAAAAAGCCAGTCGTCCCATGAGCGGTTCTGCCAATGGATTTGTCCCATCAGCAGGAGCCGGTATATTAATCCTGGAGGAACTTGAACACGCTCTAAACAGAAATGCAAAAATTTATGCCGAAATTGTAGGTGCCGAAATTAACTCAGGTGGACAACGTAACGGAGGAACAATGACTTACCCAAATCCTCAAAGAGTTGTTGATTGTATTCGTAAAGCAGTGCAAGAAGCTAAAATCAAATTTTCCGAAATTGATCTTATTAGTGGACATTTAACAAGTACTAAAGCAGACGTACTTGAAATCAAAAACTGGAAAGAAGCACTTGAATTAACAGATTACTACCCATATATTAATGCTCCTAAATCTATGTTTGGACACATGATTGGTGCAGCTGGCGCAGTAGAAACAATTGCTGCTGTGTTACAACTTTATAATAATTTTGTTCACGCAAACTTAAACTGTGAAGACCTACATCCAGAAATAGAAAAATTATGGGATAAAAATAAAATACCACAACAAACTATAACTAACATCAATCTAAACTACGTTGCTAAAGCAAGCTTCGGTTTTGGGGATGTGAATTCTTGTATCATTTTAAAAAAATTCAATCCCAGGTTTATTTAATTTAATAGCATTTTGTTAATTTTGTTTATAAATATTTAATTATGGAACAGATAAAAAATGATTTAATAGCAATTCTTAAGAAATACACTTTTAATGAAGAAGTGTGGGAAGGCTTTAATGAAAAATCAAGCATTATAAACGATTTAAAAATTAATTCCGCACGCATAGTGGACATCATTATTGATATTGAAGAAAAATACAATATCGAAATTACGGATGAAGAGCTTGAAGAACTTTCTTGTTTTGGAGATATAATTAAACTTGTAAAAAGAAAATTAAACGACTGAAATGGAATCCCGATCAAAAGACTTTATTTTAGATATTGGGATTTTATCCTACAATCATTTTAACTTTATTCCAGAATGTCTTGATTCTATTTTAAATCAAAAAACTACTTATAATTTTCGAATATTCATAATAGATGATCATTCATATGATAATACATACAATATTTTATTAGAAGAATATAAAAAAAGATTTCCTGAATTAATTTTCATCCATCGTAATGAAAGTAATTTAGGTCCGATAAAATCCGCTAAATATCTTGCAACCAAACTCAAATCCAAATATATTACATTTCTTGATGGAGATGATTATTGGTGCTACAATAACAAGTTGCAGGAGCAAATAGATTTTCTGGAAAATAACCCCGACTATGCCGGATGTTTCCACGATGCCTTAATTAAACAAGAGAACTCAGGAGATGATGAATATCAAAAAAAAACTCAAAATCAATGGAAAACTTATTCTCAATTCAATAAATATTCATCGGATTTCATGCCATGGGCTTTAATACAAAGAAATATAATTCCAACAGCTTCACTGGTTTTTAGAAATATAAATTTAACAACATTTCTGGATAGTTATAGGGCAAAAGAATTTTCGTTAAGTTGGGCCTTGCACCTCGAAATAATTAAAAATTCAAAATTCAAATATTTCAACCAAACCTGGTCAGTTTACAGAGACCACCCCGAAGGTTACTCAAAAAAACATAGGCTTACGGATTTTAAATTTAACAATATCAGTATTCTGGAGAACCTGCTTAAAGACCCTGCATGGAATTACTACAAAGCTGATATTTACAGAAGTATTTGCAATGAATACAGAATGATTTTAAAATCAACTTGTAAAACTATAGATTCATTTAAAGAATATAAAAAACTATTAAAACAATACTCAAAATACCTAAAACTGGCACAAAAGGAAGACCTAAAACAGCTAAAAGACGACTATTATTATGTGCGGCATAACCGGATGGTGGAGTAAATCCAAAAAAATAGATTTAGAATTATTCAACTCCATGCGAGATACTCTAAAGCATCGCGGTCCGGATGGATTTGGAACATATTATTCAGAAAAACACAATATAGCTCTTGGGCATCGTCGTTTGGCATTTTTAGATTTAAGTGAAAATGCTGCTCAACCTATCAGCAACGAAAACGGAACTATCCTACTAACCCTTAACGGAGAAATTTATAATTACTCCGAAATCCAACAAAAACTTTCAGAAAACAAACATCAATTCAAGTCACGAAGTGATGCGGAAGTATTGATACACGCCTACGAAGAATGGGGAACGGATATGATTTCTATGCTCGAAGGAATGTTTGCTTTTGCCCTCTGGGATGAAAACAAAAAAAAACTTATTCTGGCTCGTGACAAGTTTGGCATAAAACCACTGTATTATTACAAGAATGAAAATCAAATAATTTTTGCATCCGAAATAAAAGCTATCATTATCAATCCTGACATCAAAAGAGAAATAGACTACTCTGCAATTTGCGATTTTCTCAAATACAGATATGTTCCATCACCTAAATCAATTTTAAAAAATATCTACAAAATTGAACCTGCAACATATTTAGAAATTGACGATAATTTTAATTCTCAAAAAACTGAATACTTTTCATTCAACATTTCAAATCAAAATTTTAGGTTTAAAGCTCTGGTGAAAGAAATAGAGAGAATATTATCTGATTCAGTAAAAATACATATACGGTCCGACGTCCCTATTGGTTCTTTTCTGAGCGGAGGTTATGACTCTACAGCAATGGTTCACTTTTACAAAAAGTATTGCAAAAATTTCAATACCTTTTCGATTGGTTTTAAGGACTGGGAAAATTCCGAAGATCAATTTGCTGAAGTAATTTCTGAAATATATAAGACAAATCATTTCAAACAGATTTTGGATGAAACATCTTTTGATGTGCTGGAAAAACTCATGTATTACTATGATGAACCTATTGCAGATATATCTATAATACCTACATACTTTGTGTCTCAACTTGCAAGAAAAGAAAACAAAGCAGTTTTATCCGGAGAAGGAGCTGATGAACTATTTGCCGGATATACATGGCACAGAAAATATCTCTGGCATATTTCACGAAAACAAATCAAAGATGCAAAAAAATGGGGATGGGAATTGCCTGTTAATAATTTCGATATAGAAAGCTATTCAAAAGCAATGGCAATGGGAGACTTTAGTACCGAAGAAATGAAACAGTTACTCTCCCCTGCACTTCATCAATACATTCCCGAAAATACAAATTATTTTTATGAGAAGTTTTTTAATGATGATATCCCAACTCCAAAAAGATTTCAGATTCTTGACATTAAATGTTTTATGGGGGAATTAGTCCTCACCAAAGTTGACAGAGCAAGTATGGCTAATTCACTCGAAGTAAGAGTGCCTTTTTTAAATACCGAACTTTGTAATTTAATGCTCAGCCTTAATCCCTCAGTTTATTTCGACGAAAAAATTCAAAAGCCTGTTATCAGGAAAATTCTTAAGAAAAAAGTCCCCCGAAAAATTTTAAACCGAAAAAAACAAGGTTTTACAGGGCCTGATAAGTATTATATGAATTTTGAAAAATATCGCAAAATTCTCCAAAACTCTGATCTAATTAAAGATAATATAATAAATAAAGAAGCCGTCGAAAATTATTTTCAAAAAAAAGACCATTGGCGTTTATGGAAAATTGCCGTGCTTGAGTTATGGTATAAAAAATGGATTAGTCAATGATTTTCGGAAAAAGAAAAAATATTAAAACCGATCTTACCGGCGAGGAGTTGTCAAAAATTACGAACAAGAGAATTTGCAATGCTCCTTTCAGTGCATTGTATTTTCATCCCAATGGTCAAATTACGGCTTGCTGTTTAAATAAAAATAGTTTCTATTACGGACATTATCCTGAAAATAATTTAAAGCAAATATTAAACTCAATTCCACGTAAACTTCAACAAGAATATGTTTCGGCCGGTAATTTTCAGCTTGGATGTAAAACCTGCCTTGAAAATATTAAAGCAAACAATTTTTCCGGACTGATGTTGAATATTTACAATCCTTACGACAAAAAAACAATACAAAGAATTGATTTTGAACTTTCGCACTTTTGTAATCTTGATTGTATAATGTGCCTGAGAGATAAAACCGGGAAATCCGATAATATTTACGATGTAGCTTTTTTTTCAGAAATAAAAACACTACTGAATAAACTTAAATTTACAAATTTTGTCGGAGGGGAACCATTTCTTATCAAAGAATATTATAAAATATGGTATTATCTACTTGATAATAATCCGCAGTGTGAAATTTACGTTCAAACAAACGGCACAATATTAAACGACGAAATTAAAAGACTCTTGCAAAATAAAAATTTCCGAATTGGAATTTCAATTGATGCAGTAAATAAAGAAACTTATGAAAAAATCAGAAGAAAGGCTGATTTTGAAAAAACTATTGAAAACTTTGAATATTTTAATTCAATTACAAAAAGAAAAAATCAGATATTACAAATTTCTGTTTGTCCTATAAGATTTAACCGATACGAAATTCATGAAATAATAAAGTATTTTGATGAAAAAGATTGTGTAGTTTTTTTTAACACTGTAGATTTTCCGAAAAATTTAAGCTTAAAATATTTTAATTCAGCTGAACTACAAAAATTGGTTGAATATTACAGTGAAATTATTAAAGAACTTAAATTAAAAAACGATAAAAATAAATATGCCTTCAAAGGATTTTTACAACAATTAAAAAATTGGCATCAAAACTCCATATCTAGAGAAGCAGAGTCTGTTATTGTTCTAAAAGAGGAAATCATTGCGAATCTGCGGACAATAGAAACAAAATATTCTGAATTTTACAATGAGATTTTAAAAAATTTACCGAACAAGTGGTATGTTGATAAGATAAAATACAAAGAAATTCAAGATATTGATTATGAATCAAAAATAAATCAATTATTAAGTGCAGGTAAAACTAAAGTCGAAATTATTAATATTGCAAAAGAATTTTTCGAATTGTATCCTTACGAAAATTTAGACTAATGAACAAATTTGTATTTGTAGTTTGTGGTGGAAAAGAACATATTTCGGAACTAAATTTTTCTTTAAAATTTTTAAAAAAGTTTACTAAAAATGAAATTATAGTTCTCACAGATCATAAACGCAATGAAATAAGAATTGAGCATGACAGAGTTATTCAGATAGATACCCCCGAAAATTTCGACAATCATCAGGCAAGCATATACATAAAAACAGGGTTATACAAATTTCTCGAAAAAGGTCATTTATATTGCTATCTGGATGGAGACATTGTAACAATAAGTAAAAAAGTTGATAATATATTTGATTATTTTCAAACTCCCATAACTTTTGCTAAAGACCATTGCCCGATAAATGAATTTTCGCCACACGCTATGAATTGTAATTGTGTTGAAGAAAACGCCAAAGAAGAAGAAATCTTTAATGCAAAACTATCAGAATTATTCAATAAAATTAATCTTACAAACCCGAAAATAAAAAAACAAACCGAAGAACTTCTCGGAATTTTCAATTCATACCGGGAAAGTCCTTTTAAATACTTTTTCAAAAATATTTTCTATCTTACCAAAAGGTATGTTTTACCCTTAAAAGATTTTACACTTATAGGATACAGGTTTGATAAAAAAACAAAATGCTGGTTTAATAAGGATAACGAAATTATATTATTCGACTATCCGTATTATGAAAAAAAACTTTGGGGAACCAGCTGTATCAGATTTAACAAAGAGGGAAATTATTGGGAAACTAAAGAAGGTAAAAAATTTGAATTTAAAGCTCCCAAATGTAATCACCTTATTGATTATGTAAAAAAAGAATATAAAATCACAATCCCCGAAAATTGGCAACACTGGAATGGAGGAGTTTTCCTTTTTGACGATAGCTCCGATGAATTTTTAAACTACTGGCATCAACAAACAATAAAAGAATTTTCAAATCCATATACTAAGACCAGAGATCAGGGCACACTTGCATTAAGCGTTTGGAAATTTGGATTACAAAATCATCCTACCCTGCCCGAAGAATTTAATTGGATTACAGAATACGAAAATAATCTGATAGATTGGTGTCCTGAAAAAGGTTATACAAAAGACGGATTTAAGACCATTTTCAATCCTGTATTGCTGCATATATATCACGAATGGGGAAATGAAAACTGGAGTATCTGGAACTCGTTGAAACAGATAAATTAAACCCGTATTAAGCATCAGGGATGTAATAAAATATTGCTTAAGAGAGACTAAATAAACAACTAATGTTTTACTATTCTCCTTAAATAAACATTTTGATTATCAGTTAATCGTAAACTATAAATTCCCGATTTTAAATAACTTATGTCAATAGTAAAAATTTCATTTGAATTACTTAAATCAAATACATACTTATTAATTAATTTATAATCAGCTCCAAAAATTTCGATTACTACCTGATCATTTTTCCAATTATTCAGAACAATATTTACAAATTCATCTGCAGGCACAGGATAAATGATAATTTCAGAACTCTCATTTTGAGCACAGTTAGAGCTTACAATTTTTGAGTACAAAACACTGCCATCAAAATCAACCTGTTTGAGACGATAATATGTAATATTCGAATTTTTAGAATCAACCTTATAGCTATATTCAACAGTACTATTAGAATTTCCAGCTGCCGAAACTTTAGTTAAAGTTGTCCATTTATTTGTATTGGAACTGGATTGGACTTCGAAATAATCGCTGTTTTTTTCTGATGCTGTAGCCCATTTCAAAATATTTGCATTATTTTCACACTCAATTTCGAGGTACAAAAATTCAACCGGCAGGATGTTATCGTTGTTTTTTGCGATAGCAAAATCAGAAAATTCGTCGAGATTAGAACGATAAGCATAAACAGTACCTCCTGCAATAGATTGAGTGGCATTATTGTGAATCCCTCTTATTACCCAGTCAGATGAAGAATTTTGACGTTTTATAATACTATGCTGCCCTGGCTCATTACCTGCATTTGAAGAGCCTCTAAGATAAAGACCTATATTATAATTAACAGAATTAATCCCTGAATTTGGAGTTAAAGTCCAGTATCCTCCGTTAAGAACAGTCTGCAAAAGGTCTCCATTAACATAAAGTCCGAGACTTGAAATATCTAATTCGGAAGGATCTATATGATTGAAACTAGCATCAATATAATTAAGATTATCTGAATTCATAATTTCGACATCAGCTCTTTCAAAGATTCCGGAAATACCTACCGGAAAAGAATAATTTCCCGTACTGTTTACTGCCCTTCGTAAATTGCCCGTAATATACGCACTTTCACTAAACCCACTGATTGCAAAAGTTTCAGGATTGCTTACAAAAATTCTGTTGAAACCTGTTGATAAAACTCCATTAATAAAATTCAAGTATGAAACCTCGATGTCATCATCAAGTATTAAATTCCCGGAATTTTTATCGAGAGTAATTTTATTGATAAATAAATTTCCATTTGTTCCAGAAAAAACATTTTGATCAGAAATACCATTAAAAATAATCTCCAAACTATCTGCATTAAAATTAGTATTATCATCAACTATCAAATCACCACCAATTTTTATCTGTATGCTGTTTAAATCAAAATTTACGATTCCACCCTGGAGAATTAAGTTTTCTTTAATATCTAGCACTGCATTAGCCTGATTATAAATTTGTCCTTGAATGGTTAACGATTTACAAATTTTATCTGTACTACAATTATTCAACACTAAATCATTGCCCTGATTTGTAGCAGGAACAAAAACATCGGTGTATTCGTCGGGGACTTTTAATCCTAGCCAGTTTGCACAATTGCACCAATCAGAAGATTTTAATCCACCCCATGTACCGGCAATAAGACCTCCGGATTCAATAGAAATTGTTTGACCATCTTGTTTATACTTAGGTATTGCTGCATCATAGGCACTGTTATCAGCATATCCGGTCCAGTTTGCAGGGTCGTTTATCCTGGTAATCCATCCTATTCTATTTGTAGGATCAAAAGACCCCGAATATTTTACTTTAGATTTATTGGTTAACCCTACAATATTTGTTGTTGCACATTGAGCCTCAGCAACTATGGTAGAACCGTCAGTACTATTATAACCCGGAGCAGATTGCCATCCTATCGCAGTCCATCCGTACAAAACATTACCGGTATATATTGCATCATGGTTACCAACTGTACCAGGCAACCAACTTCCACCTTGCATAACCCAGAGTTGATCACTGTCGTTAAAATTAAATCCACCAATACCTGAACCTCCTATACTCTGTGCGGTCCAATTAGAGTTATCAAGCAGTCCATCAACATATACATTACAATTGCTATCTAAAACAGGATTAATAACATTACCAATCACTTCAAAAGTAATGACTTTACCTGCTGATAATACTGAATTTTGTCTGGCAAATCTCAACACACCTTCTGTATTACCCCAAAATCCTTCATACTTTCTTTCATATCCATTGTCAGTAAAATCTATTGCAGTATTTGGCAAAATATCAACAAAAGAAACAACTGTAAATTCATCACCAACAGTTCCATTTGTATTAACGGCCAAAACAGCTAAATCACCATACTCCAATAAAGTTATCGCAATCGGATTCAATAGAATTTCAACACCTTCGGACCATGACATCCCTACTCTGACAAAAATTTTGACATAATAAGTTTGTCCGTTTGTTAAACCTGTAAGAAGAAAATTATTTGATGTGCCTTTATAACAAACATACTCTCCTGCATTAATTTGTGTACCGTAACCAAAAACCGAATTGGCAGAATATCCTGATCCATCACCTGTTGGAATTGACGTTACAGAAGCTCCCTGTCGAGCAATAACAAGAATTTCGTCATAACATCCCGAAGCAGGATTTGCCCAACTTATCGAAGATTTTTGATCTGCATCATTATGAATAACGTTGCTCACTTTGGGCACTCCAAGATTTGAAATTGTTGTAGTTGGTTGTGTTGATGAATATAAAGTACCTGAATATACATAGGCTTTAATAGAATAGGTTTCGCCTGCTACTAGATTTGTTACAGTAACAGAATTCCCGGTTCCTTTATAAACAACAAAACTTGTATTATCGGCACCATAAGAAGTTCCTGATCCAAAAATAGAGTTAGCATTTAAAGTCGAAGGATCGGCACTTAAAGAATGCGGAGCTAAAGTATTCTGCCTTATACCAATAATAACTCCGTCGAAATTACCCAAAGGATTTGTCCAGGAAATAACAGCTGAATTATTATCAGTACAAACTACTTTTAAATTTGTAACCGGAGAAACTAAAGTTGTAAAATTATGTGTTGCCGGTGATCCTCCGGTATAATAAAGTTCATTACCGGAAGAACAATTATAAGAAAATGCCTTTAGATAATATGTAGTTCCTCCTGTAAGCCCTGAAAGATTAAAAGTATTCCCATTTCCAGAATATACAACAAAATTTCCGGTACCGATTTCATCACCGTCGCCATAAGGACCTGCGTTGTATGTCGTATTATCAGAAGGTATTGCATCAACCGGAGATCCCATTTTGGCAAGGACTATAGTGTAAGTTCCATTTCCTTTGGTAAAAGATATTTCTGCAGAGTTCCCCGTGACAGAAGAGCTAATTAAAGATGAAACATTAATAGTAGGAGTTTCGCAATTTTCATCATAACAAGTCCACTTGAGATTATCCACCATGATTCTTTCAGTGGTAACCGAAGAAGTTAAACGAATTTTGATGTTATTGTTACCGGAATTAATCGTTCCTGAAAATGTTTTCCAGGCAGAACTATTATCAAGAGTGGTATTATTAATTGTTGAAACTATTGTCCAATTATTACCGCCGTCAATTGAATAGCTTAAAACGAAATTTGTAGAAGGGTCGTTATCCCATCTTCTTAAATCAATTTCAAAATCACCAACACCTCCGGAAGCTATTGTGGCAACCCAACTAACTCCAGCCTCATCCTTCAATCTCCATGAATAAGTTCCGATTGCTCCGGGATAGCCATCTTGAGTGGAAGTGGTATTTCTTAAGGCAGGTCCTCCGGTAGCAGTTAAAACACCTTCAGAATATACATGATCGCTTGCATAAGATGTAAGAGCAGCACTACCAGCCGTCCACTTTGCAGCATCATCAAAATTAATTTCATAACACCAAATTGAAACCGTTCCGCTACAGCTTACATTTTGGCTTGTAGCACCACTGCTGCTGCAAACAATATTTTCATTATTGTAATTTCCGGCACTAAGGTCTGCCTTTAATCTAACATAAATAGTTGTATTTGGAACATTACCTCCGGAAGGTGTTAACGTAAGATTACCAGGAGAGGAAACAAAACCACTTCCGGATGTTAAAGAAATCTCATAGTTTGTAGGAGGAGTAATAGTTATATTTTCTGTAAGATCTGTCCCGGAGATAGTAAAACTTTGTTCGGAACTTGGGCCTAAACCTACAATATAAGTAAATCCGCTTAAGGATGTCGGCGATACTGTGATGGTGGGGGAAGCAGAGATATCTACCCCGGTGATGCTTACATTGTCAACAGCAAAACTTGGACGCGAGCCGCTACCGGATACCTGTCTTGATGCCCATCTCAATTGGACAACTGATTGATTATTACAAGAAGCAGGAAGTGTTATTGTCTTTGTTTGTGCATTTTGTGGTGTAGTAACACTACCAGTTTGGGTTGTAGTATTGTTTTGATATTCTATTCCCGTTAAATTTGTAAATGTTCCGCTAGTCCCGATTCTATATTGTAAAGTTACCTCGTTAATCCTTGTATTTGAGGAACCATCATAAGGATTTCTAATAGTCATGATATCATAAGTAACTTCAACGTTTTGTTTTCCTGTTGTATTAATTGCAAGGACGATACTTAGATCCAGTGAATTATTGTTCAAAAAACCAATTTTTCCATCGTAATTATGAACATTGCCTGAATTAGTAGCAGCGGTACTAATAGCCGTTAAAGTTCTGTCTGCAGTTGGAGCAGCGGTATTAAAACTTGAACCGGGCGATGTAGAAAAAGTCCATCCATGCCACCCATCAGGATATACAGTAGAAGAATGCTGTAAAGAAGAAAAATTCATAGTATATGGTAGATTTTGGGGACTAGGATTTGTTTGTCCAAATCCGACAAAATTAGCACACAGCAAAACTATAACTAAAACAAAAAATACTTTTTTCATAAAGATTAAAAATTTACCTCAAATGCAAAAATAGCTAATAATCACTGAACTTTGGATTAAATATTTATTAACTTTTTATAAAATAAAAAACATTCAGCAATAAATAATAATATGTCGCTGATTTTTAAGTAGTTACAGAAAAATATTTTTTTCAACAGCTTGTTAAAAAGTTTTTTGTCTTATATTGATTAATAATTGTGATAAAAAAATTTGAAAGTTTATTTTTGTGCAACAAAAATTAAGGATATGCACTCACCCATAAAATTCTTTGCAGGTTCAGCAAGCAAAGCTTTGGCCGAAGAGATAATAACAGGTTTCAACAAAAGTCAGAGGCAAATGCATCTTGATGCCGGTCATCATCCGGAAAAAATTGTTAACTACAGCCTTGGAAAAAGCTCCTTAACCCGCTTTAGTGACGGAGAATTTATCACCAGCTTCGATGAAACAGTTAGAGGATGTACTGTTTTCTTAATTCAGAGTACTTTTCCGCCTGTTGACAATCTTTTTGAACTAATGCTAATGATTGATGCAGCTAAAAGAGCTTCGGCATATAAAGTTGTTGCGGTAATTCCTTACTTTGGTTTTGCTCGACAGGACCGCAAGGACCAACCACGTGTAGCAATCGGAGCAAAATTGGTTGCAGATTTATTAACCGCAGCAAAAGTTGACAGAGTTATGACTATGGATTTGCATGCTGATCAAATTCAAGGTTTTTTCAATGTGCCTGTTGATCACATATACGCTTCAACAATTTTTGTTCCTTACATAAAAAGCCTCAATCTCGATAATCTTGTGATTGCTTCTCCGGATATGGGCGGCAGTAAAAGAGCTAAAGCTTATTCTCACTTCCTCGAATGTGGTATGGCAATAGCTCATAAATCCAGAGAAAAAGCAAATGTTGTTGGTGAAATGCTCGTTATTGGCGAAGTAAAAGACAAAAACGTTATAATCGTTGATGATATGGTTGATACTGCAGGAACGGTTTCAATGGCTGCCGATATTATGATGGAAAAAGGTGCTAAAAGTGTTCGTGTTGTTGCTACTCATCCTGTTTTATCAGGTCCGGCCTATGAAAGAATCAATAAATCTTCACTTGTAGAAGTAATTACAACAAATTCAATTCCTGTAAAAAAAGAACTCTCCGATAAAATAAAAGTTTTATCCATTGGTGATCTTTTTGGAGATGTTATAAATAAAGTTTATAATTTCCAAAGTATCTCAGGCAGTTTTATAGTTTAATGTATTTTCTGATTTTCCACAAAAAAGAAAGCCGTATTGACTTACTTTTTTGTTATAGATGAACAATTTATCATTTAATTTTTATAAAATTTGCCAAATATATATTTGCAAAATAATTCTTTTTCAAATATAATTAAGAGCAAGTATTATCAAAGAAAATAAAAATTATTAACCACATAATTTTGTAATATTAAAATCTTTCAAATTGCCAATCGTATCTATAAGGTTATCTTATTCATTTTAAATTTTTAGATTTTTAGTCCTTTAATTTATGCTTATCGTTAAACTTAACAAAATAAATTATAATATGAATATTGTAAAATAAAAAATGCTAAGCATTGTATTTTGATCATTAAATTAAATTTCAACAATATAATTTAGCATTAAGGTAATTAAAACGGTCTTTAAATATTATTTTCTAGAAAATATTTTTGGATAATTTTTAAAGCATTTTCTTCTCTATTTATCCCAATTCCTTTTACAATTCCGTAAGGATATGAATATTTTTCAATCTCGAATCTGTATTTTTCAAACAACACATCGCGTATATCAGGATTTTCTCGCAAAGGATCGGGTTCCCAGGGTAAATCATAATAACAAAGCAGGTGATAAACATTCTTATTATTTTTCAAATGTTTATCAACAAATGAAGGAAATTTACCATAACAGTGTAAAAACCAGATTTTTGTTACAATCAAATCAGTATCTAAAAAAACTATCGGAGAGTTCTTGTTTTCAAGATTTTTTTCCGCGAGAATTTGCATTTTGGCAATTTCCACTAAATCATTATATACATATTTTCTATTAAGGGAATTAAGATAGTCTCTGGCAATTTCATCAACAAACGGGGCATTGTATTTTTCGGCAAGAAGTCGCGTTAAAGTTGACTTCCCTGTTGACTCCGGTCCGGTTAAAACAATTTTAATATTTTTATTGAACGACTTCAAATTTTTTCCATTTATGATAACCTACAAACGCGAGCAATGTTAAAATAGTAAAAAGAACAACGGTAGGATACAATCCTTTATAAACATATAAGATAGTGGAAACAATATTTACAACAATCCAGAAAAACCAATTTTCGATATATTTTTTTGCCAGCAACCAAGTTGCCGTAAAACTCAAAGCTGTTGTAAAGGCATCGCCCAATGGGACGTCCGAATCGGTGAAGTTTTTTAAAATCAAATATATCGAAATTAGAAGAATTAAACTTAACAATAAACTTAAAACAATTTGTCTGCGATTTAGGCGTAATATATAATTTTTAGATTCTGAAACCGGAGTTTTCCCTGTAATCCAATGATACCAGCCGTAAATACTCACTCCAAGATAATAAAACTGAAAACTCATATCAGCATAGAATTTGGAAGAGTAAAACACAAAAATATATAAAACAACCATTATTATTGAGGTAAACCAATACCATGGATTTTGTTTAATCTGAAGAAAAATACCTATTATTCCCAAAGATGCGGCAAGGAGCTCAATATAATTTTGAGCAATCCACGATACAATACAATCCATTAGTTACCTTTTAAAAAAGAATTGTATAATTTATCGTCCTTAATAATCTCCATTGCTCGGATATAGAATGGATTTATCTCGTTATAAATTCTCCAGAATTCGTTATTTTTCCATAAGTCTCCTGCAATTAAAGCCTTAAGGTGCATTTTGAGATTATGTATTTGTTCGGGAGTAGCTTCTTTTAATGAATCAAGATTAATTTTTTGTTCAATTGCAGCTTGTTTTAATTCGTCAAGGATATCGTCTCCCGGATAGAACCCTTTTCTGAAAGCTTCTACATCGGGATACTTTTTCTTAAGTTCAGTTCTGTTTCTGTCAACATATCTGCTAACAAAAGAAAACAATACTCCTTTACGGAGAATTTCTACATGAAAATCAGAACGAGCAGTAGTGTCAACCGGAATAAAATCATCAGGCATAATGCCGCCTCCTCCGTAAACAGTCTTGTTAAACACCAAAGTCTTATATTTCAAAGAATCCGGAAAATGTATACTGTCTTTGTAAAGAAATTCGCCGTGTTTGAATCTTTTTGTTAAATCCTGGGAATATTCATCAAAACCTTCTTCATAGGGTTTTTGAATTAACCTTCCTGTCGGAGTATAATATCTTGCTATAGTAAGTCTCACTGCTGAACCGTCGGTGAGCATCATTTCTCTTTGTACAAGTCCTTTACCGAAAGTCCGACGCCCTACTATAACAGCCCTATCCCAATCCTGAAGAGCTCCGGCAACTATTTCGGAGGCAGAAGCCGAACCTTCATCAACAATAACAACTAATTTACCGCGATAAAATCTTCCGTTTTTGGTTGATTTATAGTCAGTCCTTGGAAATTTACGCCCTTCGGTATATACTATTAATTTGTCCTTTTGCAAAAATTCATCAACTAATTCCACAGCCTTATCAAGATAACCGCCTGTATTGCCACTCAAATCCAGCACAATATCTTTTACGCCATGTTTTACAAACATTGTAAATGCAGAATCCAATTCTTCCTTTGTAGTTTTCGCAAATTTATTGAGTTTAATATATCCGATCCCGTCTTCGGTAATATATCTAGCATCAATGCTGTATAAAGGAATTTTATCTCTAATAATAACAAAACTCAAAAGAGACTTTTCACCTCTCCTCAAAATTTCAACTGTTACCTGAGTACCCTTTTTTCCTCTCAATCGTTTTGCAACGCCATCGTTTGTAATTTTTATACCTGCAATGGTTTCTCCATCAACGCTAACAATTCTATCTCCTGCCATTATTCCTACTTTTTCAGACGGCCCACCGCTAATTACTCCGGTAATCGTAACAGTATCATCAATTATTCGAAATTGTACACCAATCCCTTCGAAACTACCTTCGAGAGGTTCTCTTGTTTTTTCTAACTCTTTTGCACTAATATATGATGAATGAGGGTCCATTTCTTTTAGCATAGAAATTATTGCTTTCTCAACCAACTCATTCATATTTACAGAATCCACGTAGGTGGCTTCAATTAATTGAAGTAATCTGTTGAATTTAACAGTTTCTGAACTTACATCCTGAGAACGAATTTCTGAGATTATAAGAATAGAAATCAGTAATACCAAAAATATTTTTATCCTTATCATAATTATATTTTTTTCTTAAATAAAATAAACAAGCAAAATTAAATAATGATTTAACTATATCCGAATTATTAACAATATTTTTTGAAAATTCCACATAAAACCGAAATCTTATAGATTTTAACTTGTTCAAAAATTAAGCTGTAAAAATTTTTTTTATAATAAATTTTATATTTTTTTTGTAGTGTTATTGGTTTTTCGGAATAAAAATTCCGAAACTAAGAGGGAATCAGGTGAAAATCCTGAACAGTGCCCGCTGCTGTAAGTTCTAAAAAGTGTTGTAAAATCTTCGCCACTGTTCCGAAATAGGAATGGGAAGGCATTACAACATGGAACAAGTCAGAAGACCTGCCAATAACAAGTCAATAGTTTTAAAGCTTTCGGGAACAAAGGCTTTAATGAATACAGAAATTATTCATTTTTCCCGCTTGCAAAAAAACATTGACGTCGAGATGATGTTTGAAATGTTTAACTTAAATCTTAATGAAAATGAAAAGAATTTTTAACTTTTTTGCTGCATTTGCTTTTGGAGTTTTGAGCATTTCTGCTCAGAATGTAATTGAATTCGAAGAATTAAGCCTTGAACCAAACTCTCACTGGAATGGTTCGGACATGAGTGGTAGCTTTACGAGTAAATGGATGAAATTTTACAACGAATTTACCGACTGGGGAGGAGGAATGTATTCTTGGAACGGTTTTGCATACACTAATGAAACCGATACAGAAACATTTTCATACCTGAATGAATATTCATCGGCTAACGGCTCAGGAAACAACAATTCTGCTAATTATGCCGTTGCATACGTTATGAGCGACTGGATGAATAATTACGAACCTATTCCGGTGTCGGCTAAAATTGACAGAAGCCAAATGGCAGAAACAATTTTCGGAATGTATATTTCTTTAAATACTTATTCTTCGCTGTATATGGATGCTGACAATATTTACCAAACAGGAAAACACTGGTACAAAATGATGATAACAGCTTATAATACTACAACCAATTCTGAAATTTCAAGAGAATTCATCCTTGCTGATTACAGATTTGAAAATATCGAGCCTTTAAAACTAAATGATTGGACTTTTATAGATATGCAATGGACAGGAGATGCCGATAGTCTCACATTTAGTGTTTATACCAGCGATTTTGGAGATTGGGGACCAAACACACCTTCATACTTCTGCCTCGACGATATTAACGGAGGTTCGGGTACTTCAATTCCTTTCGAAGAAGAAATTCAACAATCTTATGACATTACTGCTGGTGAAAGTGTGGAACTAAAAGCTCTTGTTAAAGGCGGCGTTCAACCTTACAATTTCGAATGGAACATTGAAGGAAACACTTTGAATACACAAACAGTTTCTGTTGCCCCACTTGAAACAACTTATTATTATGTGACAGTAAACGACGCAATTGGAAATCAGGTTATAAAAACAGTTGTTGTTAATGTAAATCCAACTTCAATAATTCAAAATAAAATTTTTGTTCATTTAAACATAGAAAACGATAATCTAATAATCTCCTCCGAGAAAAACATCGGCTTAGTAAAAATCTACGATATAACAGGAAAATTAATTCTTGAAAATATTATTGAAAACACTAATAGCAGCATTAACATCTCCAAACTTTCCGGAGGTGTATATATTGTTTCCATACCAAACTTAAACATCACACAGAAAATCTTTAAATAGAAAAATCGTAAGTCTTTTCGTCCGTCTTACGTCGGGGAGATATCTTTTTAAGGGTATCTCCTTTTTTTATTTTTTTAAAATTATGTTCAAAAACTATTAGTAAATGTAAAATCAAATTTTAACTTTACATCGAAAATAATCAAAACAAAATTTTATGGAACCATTAATCATAACAGGAAAAAATCTCACAATTGAAAATGTAGTAGAAGTAGCCAGATATGGCCGAAAAGTAGAACTCCATCCCGAAGCTCTTGAAAGGATAAAAGCATGTAGAGCTATGCTTGAGAAAAAAATCGAAGCTAAGGAAATCATGTATGGCATTAATACAGGAATTGGAGAATTTTCGGAAGTGGTATTAAATGAAGAACAAGTTAAAGAATTTCAAAAATATTTGGTGTACAATCATGCGGCCGGAATTGGAGACCCTGCTCCTATAGAGTATGTGCGTGGAGCAATTCTTGGCAGAATTAATGTGCATGCTCATGGGAATAGCGGCATTAGACCCGAAATTACTCTTACACTTGTAGAATTATTGAATAAGGGAGTTACTCCTTATGTATGCCAAAAAGGGTCGGTAGGAGCCTGCGGCGACCTAGCTCCAATGTCTCAGATTGCATTACTGATGATGGGAGAAGGAATGGCATATTATAACGGAGAGTTGCTTCCCGGTAAAATTGCAATGGAAAAAGCAGGTATTCCTGTTCCGGGACTTAAAGCTCGCGACGGGTTAGGAACAATAAACGGGTCTAACGTACTTACAGCAATGTCGGCAATATTCCTTTACGATGCTAACAATTGGCTCAAGCAAGCAGAAATTGCTGCCGCCATGTCGCTCGAAGCTCTAAAAGCAAACATGAAACCTTACACTGCATTAATTCACGAAGTCAGAGGATTTAAAGGTGCAATACGTTCGGCAAGAGCAATAGAGAAATGTGTTGAAGGCGGCGACTTAAAAGAAGGCAGGGTTAAATGCAAGGTTCAGGATGCTTACTCTATGCGTTCAACTCCACAGGTAATTGGTGCTGCTCATGATGCAATAGCTTATGCAAGGTCACAGGTGGAGATTGAACTTAATGGTGTTGGTGATAATCCAATTTTCTTCCCGGATAAAAATCTTGCTCTATCAGGAGCAAATTTCCAGGGAACTCCGGTCGCTGTTCCAATGGATATGGCAGGTTATGTGATAACAATGGTTTCTGTACTTTCCGAAAGAAGATTGAATCGTCTCAATAACCCTGCACTCAGTGTAGGATTGCCGGCTTTTCTAACCAAAGGAGCAGGAATGTTTTCAGGACTTATGTTAAGCCAATATACAGCTGATACTTTAATTGCCGAACAAAGGATTTTATCTTCACCGGCTTGTATTCAATCCATACCTGCTGCCGCAGACCAAGAGGATTTCGTTTCTATGGGTATGAACACTGCAATTAAAAACTTCCAGATACTAGATAATGCTTACGGCGTTCTCGGAATAGAGTTTATGGCTGCTGCACAAGCTCTGGACTTTAGAAAAGAAGAAATCAAAACTTTTGGAAGAGGTACTACAAAAGCATGGGAAGTAATTCGTCGCCATGTAGATTTTCTGGATGTTGACCGACCATTATACCCTGACCATACTAAAATGAAAGAAGTTGTAAAATCTTGTGAAATTTTGAATGAAGTTGAAAAAATTGTAGGTTCATTAGAATAAAAACAATATAAACAAAAAAAAGGCATTTCGAAAAGATACCTTTTTTATTTTTAACAAAACACGGCTAGCAATTTAATAAAGTAAATTGCATAACCCGAAAGAAAATAAAAACACATAAATGAATTTTATTCACTATTTCACAAATTGCATAGCATAATATTTAGCAGTGAGTTTTTCCCCGGTAGCCTTTTCTATCATTGTATTCCAGTGATATTTAGCTCCCGGATTAAAAACTTTTTCGATAAGAAATTTACCTACTTCCTTATTGTTATAAAAACTTTGCATATTATAGTCGTCGTTTTTGCAAATATTTTTTGTAATGTAATAATTCAATTGCGAAGCCAGAAGTTCTCCTAACAAATAATTATGGTAATAGCAAGGAGAAGTTGCAATATGACTCTTTGTAGCCCAATCCGGCATATCTCTACCCTCCGGACGAGTTACAAGTTGATATTTTTCTACAAGATCCCACCATAATTTATTCAAATCCTGATCGGGATTTTCGTACATTGACTTTTCAAATCTGTACATTACCTGTGCCCATCTGCTGAAAACGAGCTGTTCTAAACGCAAAGTTTTAAAACCTTCTTCAGCTATTTTCTTTTTTTCAACCTCGTCAATTCCAAGCATACCCTGCATCCATTGAGCATTTGAGCCCAATCTACCAAAAAGCATTGCAATAGCTTCAGTTGTAAATGTATGAGCAGGATCTATCAAAGCAAACGGCAAACCGCGGTCAATATATTTATCGTAAACTGCGTGTCCAAATTCATGTAACATTGTATTCATCCAGTAGTAATTTGGTTTTATATTACATAAAACTCTGATATCTCCGTCTTTATCAATATCTATACAATAAGCATGTTGGTTTTTCTTTGGTTTTTCGTACAAGTCGCTTTTAGCAATTATGTCGGTAATATCCAAACCTATTGAAGAATAATAATCAATAGTTAATTTTTCTATATTTTTATCCTTGTAATATTTATCAAGATCTACTTCATACATTTTGGGAGCTTCCTGATAAAATCTATTTTGATAATGCCAGGGTCTGAGTTCTTCTTTTTTGATATTAAATTTTTTTGCAAGATATTCGTCAATTTCATTTTTAAGTAAGGCATAATTATCGCGAGTAAGGCTATCCAGTTCGTCAAAAATTCTTGTTATTTCCTCAGGGTCCTGGTCGCTCAATTTGAGACTCATTTCATGGTAGTTGTTGAATCCTAATGATTTAGCCAACTCATTACGTTTTTTTACCAGAGTTTTTATATCGTCGGCAACAACTGGGCCTAATTCTTTTACGGCTATCCATGCTTCTTTTACTTCTTTAGAGCTTGTGGAGGTTTTTAATATTTCTTCTATATCATTGTCGCTTAGCTCTTTACCATTAATATTCGCTCTGAACGTTGAAAATTTTCTATCAATTTCATTAGCCAGCTTAATCATTTCTTCGAGCTTAGCAGGATCGGCCTGATTAGAAAGATAAGAGTTGTATAAAACATCCAGAGTTCGAGCAAAAACTTCGGACTTTATTTCTCCGGATTCTTTAAGTTTTTTCAGAAATTCAAAGTCATCTATATTGGTGAAGATTTTTGTATATTCAAATTCGTATTCTGCTGCTTTGTTATAGTCAGCTTCCTCACCTGTTATGGAAGCAGTAAAGTATGCTTCAGTCAGTTTTTTATACAAAGGCTTAACCACAGCCTCATGCTTAATTAAAAACTCATTAAATTGTTTTTCCATTTCGTTTTCTTTTTTTGAATTGTTTTTACACGAAAAAAACATCACTGCTATACAAACACTGATAAAAATTATTAATAAATTTTTCATTTCAAAATTGATTAAAATTAAACATCACAAAGGTAGAAAACATTATTAACATATAGAGCAAATTTTATAATAATTAAATGTTTGAATTTTATTGGAGATTTAAAAATTATATTTTTTAACTTTGTAATAAAAAAGCGATGATAAAATCTATGACAGGTTTCGGAAAGGCAGCCGGAACTTACCAAAACAAAAAGATAAGCATTGAATTAAAGACTCTAAATTCAAAATCAGCAGATATCAACACGCGTATTCCTCAATATTATAAAGAAAAAGAGATAGAAATCCGTAAATTACTCAGCGAAAATCTTGTCAGAGGAAAAATTGATTTTAATATATATGTTGAACTTGATGCTGAAACACTTAGTCAAAATATAAACACTAAGCTTGTTCTGAACTATTATAAACAAATAAACGAAATGTGTACAAAAAACAACATTTCTGCCGGAAACGAAATTATGTCTGCAATACTAAGATTTCCGGATATTTTTGAAACAAAAGAACAAGTACTGGAAGACAAAGAATGGAAATATATTGAAAATCTCACAAAACAAGCCATAGAACAGTGTAACGAGTTCAGGAAAAATGAAGGACAAACTCTCGAAAAAGATATTTTACAAAGAATTAATCTGATTCTGGATTATCTGACAAAGATTCCTGAATATGAAGAAGAAAGAATTAGCACTATTAAAAATAGACTTAGTGCAGGACTGAATAAAATTAATAATTCGGAAGATATTGATTTCAACAGATTGGAGCAAGAAATAATTTTTTATCTCGAAAAACTCGATATAACAGAAGAAAAAGTAAGACTTAAAAAGCATTGCGAATATTTTATAGATACCATGAAGAACGAGGAATGCCAAGGTAGAAAACTGGCTTTCGTAGCTCAGGAAATGGGGAGGGAAATCAACACTTTAGGTTCCAAAGCTAACCATTCCGAAATTCAGAAAATTGTTGTAATGATGAAAGATGAACTGGAAAAAATTAAAGAACAACTTTTAAATATACTTTAAAATGAATCCAAAAGTTATAATTTTTTCAGCCCCAAGCGGTTCAGGAAAAACTACTATTGTTAAAGAACTTCTAAACAATAAATCTTTGAATTTAAGTTTTTCGATATCGGCATGTACAAGACCACCCCGCGAAAACGAAGTTGACGGTAAAGACTACTATTTTCTCACTGTAGAAGAATTCAAGAAAAAAATTTCCGAAGGAGAATTTCTTGAATGGGAAGAAGTATATCCCGGAAGTTTTTACGGCAGCCTGAAATCCGAAGTCGAAAGACTTACAAAATTAGGTAAAAATGTTTTATTTGATGTGGATGTACGTGGCGGATTAAACATAAAAAAATATTACGGAGACAATGCCTTGGCTATATTCATAAAAGCCCCTTCAATAGAAGAACTGCAAAGAAGACTTGTAAATAGATCCATGGACAGTAAGGATGTGATCAAAACCAGAATAGAAAAAGCAAAATACGAACTTGAATTTGCAGATAAATTCGATAAGATAATCATAAACGACAATTTGAGCACAGCAATCAAAGAAGCTGAAAATGCTGTAAAAGAATTTATTAGAAAGCAAATAATTTAAAACTTTATTTGCCATAAGTTTAAAATATTTTTTGTTTTCCAAGAAGAATTTAACTTTATAACTATTTTAATTAAATATTTAATAATAAGTAATTTGTAATTTAATTTGTTTGTCGTTTATTTAGCATTAGTATTTCTTTTTGTGTGGAAATACTTTTTATTGGTTACAATTATTTTTGTTCGCTTCTTAATTTTTACCTAAAATCTACACAAAACAATTATTTGTTTATTTAACTATAAGTTTTTTAAGATATATTTCGTTTCCTTTTTTTAGCTTGATAAAATACATCCCTGCATTTAGATTTGAAATATTTATAAAACTTAAGTTATAGTAATCAAATTTTTCGACAATTTGTCCAAATACATTAAATATCAGGATTTGATCAACTTCAGTATTCACAAATATTTTATCTTTTACAGGATTCGGAAATATAGTGATTTCATCGTTTAAATAACTATCAGCTGATGTTGGAAAATCCATTGTACGAGTAAAAAATTTATAAATTTCTAATGTGTAATTTATATCATTTTGAGGATAATAGTACCATTCATGTCACCACCAATAATTTTAATAAAAGCTGTTAATACATTGTCGTTTTCATTAAAATATAAATATCTTTCCAAAGTTTTACCATCTTCCTAAATATCCTGAAAATATGTAATTATAAGCTCTTGCCGGCAGGAGTTTCAGTTTCGCCAAGCTTCAACGGTTTGCTCCGCTCCCGTTCCGACTGAATAATATCCGATACCGTTATTAAAGAAAGTATCTTCGTATCTCACCCGAGAATCGTCAGTGCCTTGAAAATGCAAAACATTTACCTTAAATTGAGGAGTCTGTCCAATAATGGCAGTACCAATTGTGCCACTTACGGAAGCTATTGCCGTTATAATATCTCCGTGTTCTATTGCCATTTTATGCGACATAAAGCCACCCATCGAAAATCCTATGAAAAACACGCTATCAGTATCAATGTTAAAATGATTTTCCGGAAAATCCAGAATTGCCATTAAAAATCCGCTATCATCAACATTTTCGTTTAAAATTGTATAACCAATTAAAGGGGATTCTCCGCCTGCAACTGAATTCCATGCACTTTCAATTTGCCCTCTTAAAGGCTCACTTGCCATTAAGGCTTGCGGAGTAATAACAATCCAACCAGTACTTTCAGAAAGCTGTTGGAATCCAATTCATCCAAAATTATTCAAATTATCGCCCAATCCATGTAAACAAAAGATAACAGGTGCAGGATTTTCAAGATTATAAATTTGTGGAATATATTCCAGGAACTGTCGAGTAGCACCATCCCACTCAAAACTGCAAATTGTTTGCTAACTGAAAGAATAAAAAGTATTGTAAAAAACAATAATTAAAACTAAACTTTTTTAATAATCATTATATAACTGTTAGTAAGATTTGTTTTACAATATCAGGAGAAATATTTTTGTTCTCACCTAAACGAGTATAATTTTTCCTATCAAGGCGAATGCATATTTGGTCAATTCCATATTCTCCGATACCATAATCGGAAAGTTTTGTTTTAACGCCGAGAGAATTGAAAAACTCTTCAGTTAAGATAATTGCTTTATCAATTGCCTCATCAGGATATTCTGGATTAAGATTCCAAACATTTTGGGCAAAATGTAACAACTTATCTTTTTTATAATCTTTCATCACCCTTAACACTCCCGGTAACACGATGGCAAGTGTAACAGCATGATCCAAACCATACATGGCAGTAAGTTCATGCCCGATATAATGTGTACTCCAATCTGTAGGTACTCCGGCAGAAAGCAAGCCGTTTAACGCCATTGTTGCTGCCCACATTAAATTTGCATTTTCATCATAATTAGTTCTGTCTTTTAAAACCTTTGGACCTATATCTATAAGAACTTTTAATAAAGAAAAAGCCCAGGCATCCTGCACAGCAGCATTCACAGGATAAGTTATATATTGCTCTGTAATATGAACAAATGCATCAATCACTCCGTTGGAAATCTGACGATCAGGTAAACTGTACATTGCTTCGGGATCAAGTATAGAAAAAGTAGGAAATAACAGTGGACTGCTATACGCTAATTTCTCTCCTATTCCATTATGTGTAATCACTAAATTACTATTCATTTCACTCCCGGTAGCAGGTAAAGTAAGAATTGTTCCGAACTTTAAAGCATCTTTAATTTTTATGGACTTAGCCATTATGTCCCAGGCACCACCATCTTTATATTTCACAGCTGCACAAATAAATTTTACCCCGTCAATAACAGAACCTCCGCCGGCAGCTAAAATAAAATCAACATTTTCATTCTTAACAATTTCCACAGCCTTAATTAAAGTTTCATAAGTTGGGTTTGGCTCTATGCCCCAAAATTCAACATAGGCTTTATTCCCTAAATTTGACTTTATTTTATCATAAATACCGTTTTGTTTTATGCTGCCTTTACCGAAAGCGAGCATAATTTTATTATAAGGTGACAGCAATTCGGGAAGTTTGGAATAATTATCCTTACCAAAAATTACTTTCACAGGATTATAAAATTCAAAATTCTTCATAATAAAATATTTTAAGGATTTTGTTTTCTTTTAAACCAACCAAAGCCCCTGCCAAGAAAGTACAAACCAAGCAGCACAAAAGGCACACTTAAAAGCTGTCCCATTTTTATTGCAGCAGTCCAACCTTCAAACTCAACTTGTTCAACTTTAGTAAATTCAATCAAATACCTGAAGACAAAAAGAACTATTAAAAACCATCCCAAAAATACACCTTCTTTCCAGCGGGATTTGAATTTCATAAAAATAAAATAAAAAACAATAAACATTATTAGATAAAAAATACCTTCATACAACTGGGTTGGATGTCGTGCCGGCCAATATTGTATTAAACAATCCAAATTCTGAATATCGCATTTTCCTTGTGCTGATTCAATTGCAGGAATTAAATCAGGACGATTCCTTAGAAATTTGAATGCCCACGGAACTGATGTTTGCACACCAAAAATTTCAGAATTAAATAAATTTCCAAACCTTACTAACCCACCCGCCAAAGGAACAATTAACGCTATTCGGTCAAGAAGTCCTAAATAATTCATTTTGTATTTTCGAGAATACAACCATACTGCCAATAATATCCCCACAGCTCCTCCATGACTGGCAAGACCTCCCTCCCAAACTTTAAGAATTTCGAGTGGATTTGATAAATAATAAACCGGATTATAAAAAAGACAATGCCCTAATCTAAGCCCAACAACAACTCCAACAACAACATAAATAGCCAAAATATCTATTCGTTCTTGTTTTTGCCCCTCTTTTCGCATTAAAGCCGAAACTATCAAATATCCTAAAAAGAATCCCACAGCTAAAAGAATTCCGTACCAACGAACTCCACGTCCAAATATTTCAAAAGCAACAGGATCTGCATCCCAAACAATATACAAAAATTCCATAGTTTTTTTGTTCAAATATAATTATTTTTTTCTTTCGCCAATTCTTTGATAAAAACTTTATCGGCAAACATATTCTTAAAAAAACTATAGGATTTGAATTAAGCGATAAAAACTAAACAAAATGTAAGGTTTATAAAATCTAATTTCAAGTATTAATTTTTACCTTTAAGTCTAATTTTAAATTTTTTAAAACTAAAATATAAAGTTTCATTTTTGAAATCCATTCAAAAAAAGG
>LUZK01000008.1 GCA_001603595.1 Bacteroidales bacterium Bact_19 | reverse complement strand
AATAAAAATTCTTTAACCATAAAAATTTTAAAAATTTTTAATAATTTAACGTAAATTTTTACTAAAGGTTGCCAAAATTAGATTTTTGTATGAAAAAATTGTAGTTGAAAGAATTCTTA
The DNA here is from genome assembly GCA_001603595.1 of Bacteroidales bacterium Bact_19. GTDB lineage: Bacteria > Bacteroidota > Bacteroidia > Bacteroidales > ML635J-15 > Bact-19. The sequence goes on along the minus strand of LUZK01000008.1, from coordinate 10,360 downwards.
TAATCTATAAATTTTGTCATCCAGATTAAGATTGATTAAAGATTAAAAACTTTATTATATATAAAGGAAAATGGTGATGTAATTTTTATCGTGATTACCTTTTAAGTAACAACATCTTTCTAAAAATTAAAGTTTAATTTTTAATTAAGTATTCAAGTTCTTACAGTCTTTTTAAAAGGACTTTTAGCTCATTTTTAAGTTTCTGAATTTCAATATATTCTTCTTGCAAAGCTTTTGTTAAAATTACTGTAAGTTTTGAATAATCAACAGCCCAAAGTTCAAGATTTTCATCATCAGGTTTGTAAACTAATTCCGGGAAAATTTCATAAACATCCTGAGCAATAAAGCCAAAATCTTTGATTTTTAATTCTTTATCTTGGATAATTTCGATTTTATTGTTAATAAATACTGGGTTGTTTCTGTAGTACGTTTTAGGTTGGAGTAAGATTATTTTATTGATAATTCCATCTTCCATAGGCATAATCTGAGATTTAATTCTTTTGTCTGAAGTATTGTAGTTAGAACCGGCTATTGTTAAATTTCCATTGCCATCGAGAGTCATTAAGAGTTCAGGTAATCCCAATTGATTATATCTTCTCCAATCAAAACCGCGATGATGAGATAAGTTTGCAGTTGGTTGACCATTAGCAGTAGTATTCCAGAAATCAACATTACTTGTTCCGCTGTGCCAATTCATTCCAACAGCAAGAGCCCCAACACCAAATGCAAAGCTTTTCCCGGGATTAGTATTTTCAGCACTTGAATTAAAATTACCGATTCTTGTAAATCCACCTGTTACATCAAGAGTTATGTGTGAAGCATCAGTTTGATCAGGACTTAATGTAGCTGCATTTGGTGTTCCAATACGAACATTCCCACTGACAATCATTCCATTTGCGGGAGCTGTATAATTTCCAGTGTAAAGACCAACTGCAAGATTACCGTTTATATCCACCTGATTAACAGGAGCAGCAATATTGATCCCAAATTTTCCATCGGGTAAGAATCTAGCTCTTTCAAAAGTATTCGTTGCAAAGCATAGACTGCCATTTGAGCGATTATCAACCCAAAAATTAAGTCCTTCATTAGCAAGTCTTGCACCATCGTTTACTCCGGTTCCGGTAATAGAATTTGTGAGTTGAATTCCCGGCTATCCAAAATTTGTACCATCTTGATGTATGTGTAATTTATAATTTGGAGATGTTGTTCCGATACCAACTAGTCCTGCATTATCAAAAATAGGAGCTGAGGTACAAGTTGCACTTGTACCATTAGATTTTATTACATAATTGGTGTTACCACATCCAACTGGTCCTGCAGGTCCTTGTGGTCCAGTGGGTCCGGTAGGTCCTTGGAGTCCCTGTGGTCCGGTAGGTCCTTGTGGCCCAGGAAAATCGCAAAGTGATAACCATTGTGAGATGCTTGCTCTATAAAAAACAAAGCATGATAAATCCGTATCGAATACCATCAAACCATCAGCAGGATTAACTATTGCTAATCTTTGTGCTGTTGTTAATCTTGGAATTAGTAAGCCTTTTGAATTAGAATAAATTTCCAAAACACTAGATTGATGTGGGATAATCGGAACATCTGAAATTCCTACGTTGTTTTGAGAAAACAGGCTTGTGCATAATGTTCCAAGCAGGACAATTATCCAAAATGAATTAATCTTTTTCATTATAATAAAATTTACCTCAACATTATTTAGCAAATATAACAAAAATTTTTTAATTTTGTTAAAAAATATTAACAAATGTTAAAATATAGAAATTATTTCTTTTTGGGAACAATAATGCTGGTTGTAACATTAGTTTATTTGAACCATTTTCAAAATTCGTTTCATTTTGATGATTATCATACCATTGTTGAAAACCCATTTATTAAGGATCTAAAATATGCAGGCAGCTATTTTACAAATGTTGAAACATTCAGTACCATGCCTACTAATCAAGGATATCGACCGGTTTTGACTTTAATTATAGCGTTGGATCATTATTTTGCAAAAGGATTAAATCCTTTTTATTTTCAATTAAGTACATTCATTTTTTTCTTAATTCAACTTTTAATAATGTTCTTTTTTTATGATCATTTATTAAATGAAAATTTTAAAAATCAGGAGAAAAGTAAGTATTACCTTGTTTTTATAATGGTCTTAATCTATGGAATACATCCCGCAAATGCTGAAACAGTCAACTATATAATTGCAAAAGGAGATTCTATTTCAACTTTTTTTGTTATATTGGGATTGTATATTTACGCAAAATTTCCAAAAATCAGAAAATTTGGAATATATCTTTTTCCCGTAATATTGGGGATATTGACAAAGCAAACTGCTGTTGTTTTCGTGGCTCTTTTGTTTTTATATATTCTATTTTTCGAGTTGAAATTAGGAATTGGGGATTTGTTAAAAAATAATGGCAAAAGAATGCTGTATTTTACATTAAAAAAAACAATTCCTTCTATGTTCATATGCATGCTGTTAGGCTATTTTGTCTTTAGTATGCAAAAAAAAGAAGCAGTAGTAGGAATTAGTAGTTATGAATATTTGATTTCTCAACCCTGGGTTTATTTAAGATACTTTATCGCATTTGTAATGCCAATAAATTTATCTGCTGATCCGGGGTGGCTTCCTCTAACGAGTGTAAGAGATGAAAGATTTATTGTAGGAATAATTTTTATTTTTACCGTAGTCTGGTTAATTGTTAAATTATCCAACAATTCAAAAACTCGTCCAATTTCTTTCGGACTAGCCTGGTTTTTTATTAGTTTATTGCCTACAAGTAGTTTTATCACTTTAACACAAATAACCAATGATCATCGAATGTTTTTTCCTTTTGTAGGTCTTGTTTTTGCTGCAGGATGGAGTTTATATTTGTTGTTACAAAAATGGAATTTACTTGAAAATAGATATTATTCAAAAATTTTTATAATTTCTCTTACATTGTTAATAGGTATTAATTCTTTTGCAACGATTCAACGTAATAAAGTTTGGTCATCAGATGAGAGCTTGTGGTATGATGTTGTTAAAAAAAATCCAAATCATGTAAGGGGTTTGATGAATTATGGTTTGTCACAAATGCAAAAAGGAAATCTTGATTTAGCTTTAGAATATTATGAAAGAGCGTATAAAATAGATCCGGACTATTTGTATTTGAATATTAATATGGGTATTTTAAAAGATGCCATGGGATTTCCTCAAGAAGCAGAATTTTATTTTCAAAAAACTCTAAAATATGTTCAACATACTGCCCCGTATTATTATTATTCTAGGTTTTTGAAATCACATGAAAGATATGATGAGGCTATTCAGCAAAGTTTAAATGCTCTGACAGTAAATAAATTGTATCTTCCAGCAAGATATTTATTAATGGAAATTTACACAATAAAAAAAGATATAGATCATTTGCAAAAAATAGTAAATGAAACTTTAAAATTTTTTCCAAATGATCAAACCGCAATTTATTACAAAAATATAATAGACAGTGGGCAAATCTTTGATGAACTTGAAGATGCTTTGGAAATGATATCCAAAGATCCAGGAGTTGAAAATTATATTAATCTGAGTTTAATTTATTATAATCGCAAAATGTATTTTGAAAGTGCCGATGCTTGCAGAAAAGCTTTAAAATTAGATCCAAAAAATTCAATATCATATAATAATCTTTGTAGTGCATTAATCATGATTGGAGATTATGATGGTGCTATTGAGGCAGGTAAACTTGCTTTACAATATAATCCTGATTTTGAACGAGCAAAAAACAATTTAAAATTTGTCGAACAATTAAAATCTAATCAACAAAGAATAGAAAATTTAGAAAAGCAATTAAAAAATAATCCTACTGCTGAGGGGTATCTTAACCTTAGTTTGTTGTATTATTATAATTTAAAGTATGAAAAATCAATTGATGCTTGTTACAAAGCTTTGAAAATTAGACCTGATTATGCAGAAGCATATAATAATATTTGTAGTGCCTACATAAAACTAGAAGAATATGAAAAAGCAATTGAAGCTTGCAATCATGCATTAAAAATAAAACCAGATTATGAATTGGCAAAAAATAATCTACTCATTGCTCAACAGAAATTAAAGAACTAAATCATATTTTATAAAATCTTCTATTGTCCTGAATATCCATCCACATTGCAAACAGTAAAGATTGAAAAGCACTGATAAATAAAAACATAAATGCCAATACTGTAACCGGATTTGCATCAATCTTATAAATAAAAGCATATTTAAAAATTTTTATTCCGTATGGAACAGAAACTGCAAAAAGTATAAATGAAAGTATGTATAAAACAAACAATGGGTGAAAATCTTTTATGAAGTATCTCATAAAGATTCGTTTAAAAAAAGATTTTAATAAAAGCCATGAAACGGGAAAAACAATTTTTCGAATTTTCATTTTAGATTTTTCACCTACATTATATACCGGCTTAATTTCGACTTCTTTAAGAGTACACATCGCGATGTTTAATTTAACTAGAATGTCATTAGGTACACCGTATTTTTTGTAAATCTTGTAAAGTTTAATAGAACTTAGAGCTTTCTTACTTATAGCCGTGTATCCTGTTTGAGTATCCGAAACATACCAATATCCTGAAGCAATTTTTGTAAGTATTGATAAAATTGAGTTCCCTAAAAATCTTTCTCTCGGTATTAAATAAAATGCACTTTGATGTATTAACCTATTGCCTTTCACATAATCTATATTCTCATTTATAACCGGTAAACAAATACTGTATAATTCTTCCGGATCCATCTGTCCATCACCTGCCATTACTGCAGTACAATCAATTCCGTGATCTTTAGCCCACTTATAACCGGTAGCTATTGCTGCCCCAACTCCTGAGTTAATCTTATGTGAAATTAAAATTATTCTGTCCTTTGTGTAATCAATATTTTCTATAAAATGTGGAGTGAATTTTTCTAATTCTTCAATCATTAATTTTTGAATGATCTTTTCAGCTTGTTTAAATTTTCCTTCAATTTTTATTGATTTAATGTCTTCAAAAAAAAGTTTAGTTTTGTTAAAATCAGTATTCCAGAATTTTTTAACAACATTAGCAGTATAGTCTTTTGAAGCATCATTAACGATAATAATTCTGTCAACGAACTCAGGCATTGATTCAATAACAAAACCTATCTGATTTTCTTCATTGTATGCAGGTACAACAACTGCAATACTTTTTCCTTTTATCATAACTTTTTACTTAATGAACACAAATATAAGATATTTTGAATAAAAAACGCAGCATTTTGTGCTGCGTTTTAAAATATATATTGTTTATTGTTCTTTAGGTAAGTTTTACAAAGATATAATCGATATTTTCTAGGTTAACAATGATATCTTTTTTAGATTTGTCAGGTTCGGAAATAATTATTTTAGCAATCTTATTTTCAATTTCTTTTTGAATGAAACGTTTAATTGGTCTTGCTCCAAATAGTGGATCGTAAGCAGTTTTAGTTATTAAATCCACTACGCTTTGATCGTAATTAAGATTGTAACCTGCTTTTTCAATTTTACTTTTGAGTTTAGATAATTGCAGATTTACAATTTTTTTGATTTCATTTTCAGTTAGTGGATTGAACATAACAATTTCGTCAATTCTGTTTAGAAATTCAGGACGTATCTGCGATTTCATCAACTGTAAAATTTGTTCTTTTGTGCGTTCGGGATCATAATTATTTGAGTTAATTTGATCCAAAATAATATGTGCCCCAATGTTTGAAGTCATTATAATAATAGTATTTTTAAAATTTGCAGTACGACCTTTATTATCAGTTAAACGACCATCATCCAGTACTTGTAACAGAATATTGAAAACATCAGGATGAGCTTTTTCAATTTCGTCCAACAAGATAACTGAATAAGGTTTTCTTCTGACAGCTTCAGTTAATTGACCTCCTTCATCATATCCTACATATCCAGGAGGTGCCCCGACTAGTCTTGAAACCGAATGTTTTTCCTGGTATTCGCTCATGTCAATTCTGGTCATCATGTTTTCGTCATCGAATAAAAATTCTGCTAAAGCTTTTGCTAGTTCGGTTTTTCCAACTCCAGTAGAACCAATGAAAATAAACGAACCTATCGGTTTGGATTCATCCTGTAATCCTGCTCTGGATCTTCTTACTGCGTCCGCAACAGCTTGTATAGCGTGATCTTGACCAATAACGCGTTTGTGTAATTCTTCTTCGAGATTTAAGAGTTTTTCACGCTCACTTGTCAGCATCTTATTAAGTGGAATGCCAGTCCATTTACTAATAATTTCAGCAATATCTTCAGCATTTACAACTTCGTTTACCAAAGGATGTTCACCCTGAATTTGTTTTAATTGATTTTTTAGTTCTTCAATAATTCTTTCGCTTTGAGAAATTTTCCCGTATCTATATTCTGCAACTTTTCCGTAATCTCCGTTTCTTTCTGCTTGATCTGCAAGAAGTTTATAGTTTTCGATGTTCTGTTTTTCTTTTTGAATTTTTTCAATAATTGATTTTTCCTCTTTCCATTTTGCAAATAGAGCATTTCTTTGTTCATTCAACTCCGAAAGTTGTTTTTGAATTTCATCAATTTTTGTTTGATTTTTTTCAAGTTTTAATGCTTCTTTTTCAATTTCAAACTGTTGAATTTTTCTGTTCAATACATCAATTTCTTCCGGTACAGAATTCATTTCTAATCTTAGTTTTGAAGCGGCTTCATCAATAAGGTCAATAGCTTTATCCGGCAAAAATCTGTCTGTGATATATCTGTTTGAAAGTTCTACCGCTGCAACAATAGCTTCGTCAAGAATTCTTACTTTGTGATGAGTTTCGTACCTTTCTTTTAGTCCTCTAAGAATCGAAATTGCACTTAAAGTGTCAGGCTCATCAATCATAACTGGTTGGAATCTTCTCTCAAGAGCTTTATCTTTTTCGAAATATTTCTGATATTCGTTTAGGGTTGTAGCTCCAATAGCACGTAATTCACCACGAGCCAAAGCTGGTTTCAAAATATTAGCAGCATCCATAGCACCTTGAGTTTTTCCTGCTCCAACCAGAGTGTGAATTTCATCAATGAAAAGAATAATCTCTCCGTCTGATGCAATTACTTCTTTAACCACTGCTTTGAGCCTTTCTTCGAATTCTCCCTGGTATTTTGCTCCGGCAATTAATAATCCCATATCAAGTGAAAAAATTTGTTTGGTCTTTAGCATTTCCGGAACATCCCCTTTAATAATTCTATGAGCAATTCCTTCGGCTATTGCTGTTTTTCCAACTCCGGGTTCTCCAATTAAAATGGGATTGTTTTTTGTTCTTCGAGATAAAATCTGAAGCACTCTACGAATTTCTTCATCTCTTCCAATTACCGGATCGAGTTTCCCATTTTGAGCCATCTGATTCAAATTTATAGCATATCTGTTTAGAGCATCAAAAACTTCGTCTCCGGCCTGGGAATTGATTGTACTACCTTTACGAATAGTTTGAATAGCTTTTAAAACAATATCAGTTTTCAGACCTGCATCTCGAAGCATTTGCCCTACAATATCCTTTGATTCTGTCAGTGACAGTAGCAAATGTTCTGCAGAGATATACTTATCACCAAGTGAATTTTTATGTTTTATTGCCGTTTGAAAAACTGTTTGTAAATTATTTGAAATGTAAGGCTCGCCGCCTTCGACTTTAGGATAACTGGCTACAATACTTTTTGCAGCTGCTTCAAGGTTATTTTTATTTATTTCTGATTTAGAAATGATTGAATGAATAATATTTTCATTATCATCAAGCATTGATAGCAATAAATGCCCTGTTTCAATAGCTTGATTACCAAAATCTTTAGCTTTATAAACAGAATTTTCAACTAAATTTTGTGCTTTTACTGTATAATCATTTAAATTCATACTTTTTCTCCTTTCTATTAATTATTTTTAAAAATTTACTTTCAAATTTGATACTTTTTAGATAAAATAGACATTTTGACATTAAAAAGAGGTTTTAAAAGGACATAATGACATGTGTATTTAAAAAAAAAAGTAAAAAAAAATTTTTATTATAATAAAAAAACATTACTTTTGTAGTCCAAAAAACAAAGAACGGGGTGTAGCGCAGTCCGGTTAGCGCACCTGCTTTGGGAGCAGGGGGTCGCAGGTTCGAATCCTGCCACCCCGACCAAGCCAAGAGTTTCAGGAATTTTACTGAAACTCTTTTTTTTATTTCTTTCAGACAAAATTTGTTAATACATTGCAGTTCGGTTTGGTTATACCGACAATTTTTTTTTCGGGAATAATTTGATTTTTTTAAGGACTATCATATTTATATAATTCAAATTTATGTGGAATTTTTTTATTTTTACCAAAATTTTTATTTATGAAAAAAACTTTTGAAAAATCCACAAACAAACCAAGTAAGAAACTTCTTAAAATCTATACACAAACTTTAATTGTAAATGCTTGTCCTTACTGTAGAAGCAAAAAGTTTTATGTACACGGAAAATATAAATTTACAACCAGATATCGCTGTTGTTCTTGTAAGAGAACATTTATACCAAGTACGGGGACATCAATTCATTATTTACATAAAAAAGATTTGTTTTTAGATTTTGCTGAAATTGTAAGGGATGAAGGTATTCTTACTTTGAAAGAAGTCTGCAAAAGGCTTGATATTGCTAATCTCACTGCATTTGATTGGCGTCACAAACTGCTTAATTCTGTACCGAAGATAAATAAAACATTTAATAAAAAAATTATTTGCAATGAATTTTGTATCACTTTTAGTCAGAAAGGAAGGAAAGGAATACGTGATGAATCGTATCAGAGCAATTTTACCTCTTGTTTGGATTTAAATAATTTTTCTCAAATAATATCGGTGTCGGATGGAAAATTTATTGATAATAAACTTGCGACAGTTGGACCTCTAAATGATAAGCACATTAAAAGAATTTTAGGACCAAAGCTTAAAAATGTAAATAAATTTATTTATCTTGGAAAGAACGATTCTTATCAAAAAACAATTGGAAGTAAAACCATAGAATTTATACAGCCAGGAATGATAAGTAATGATACCAAATTTGAACAAAAAACTGAAAAAATCAGGAAAAATCATTTAGGAATAAAAATTTGGATAGGAATAAACATGAAGGGAGTTGCTACTAAATATCTTCAAATGTATTCAAATTATTTCTGTTACAGACAAATCTACAATTTTAATCCAATTGGAAAGTTAAGTTTGAATTTGAGATATGTCTGGTCCGTTTTTACTTTAATGGAAAATTTTTACAAAACCTTCATAATAAATCATACAGTGAAAGACTATATATTACCCACAAAACGAAAATGGAAAACTTCTTTTAATTATTCTTTAGCAGGATCAGAAATTCCGTACTAAACATTATTATTTAAAAAATTTAATGGAACTTGCGAGAATACTAGTTTTTATAACTTAATATTCATTCCTATACCAATGCTGAAAAAAGGATAGGCAAAATATTCACCTTTGATTGGATGTTGAATGTCAAGACCTCCGTTAATGTATGTGCTTAGAGAATATTTATTTTTATTATCTATTTTATAGCTTAGTATTACAGGTAAATATAGTTTCATAAAAACTTGATTAGTATGTAGTAATTCATTATTGTTCGTGTTTAGAGTTTGAAAGTACTGATTTTTGTTGTATTGATTAATATATCTGATGCTAATTGATTGAGATTCTTGAAAAATAACTTTGGAGTTAAAAGGGAATAAAAACGAAAAACCAATTCCGGTGTTGAAAGTTAGGATATTTTTGGGATCAGTCCCTATTTTATATTGAATGTCAATACCGATGTCACTAGATTTATAAGTATATTCAAATTTATTAACTATAGTAGTGTCAACGTTTTTAATTGTGTATTCTTCAAACATTATTGAATCTGTATATGAATTATAGATGTTTTGGTATATAAGTTTTATCTTTCCACCGGTTGCAAATAACATATTTATGTTAATGTTTCCAAAAAGTGAAGATTTGCTGTTGAATAATTGTTTGTTAAAGTTACAACCTATTGATATGTTAAAAATATTGTCGTGCATCATAGATGAATCTGAATTCTGACTGTTGAGTGGTGAGATTTCAGCAATTTGATAAAAATGAGTTGAATATTTTGAATAGAAGTTATAAATACTCGAATTTGCAACAACGGATAATTCGTTAAGTTTATAAACTGATTTAAATTTCTTTTCTGATGTTTCTTGAGCAAGAATATTATAAAAGGTTAAAACTAAAAATATTGAAATTATATAATAACGCATCTGAAAATAAAAATTTTGAGGGCGTAAAATTAATAATTAATTATTTAAAAAAATATTTTGAAAAACCAATTTATTAACATTAAAAATATTGAACTTT
>LUZK01000165.1 GCA_001603595.1 Bacteroidales bacterium Bact_19 | reverse complement strand
AAACTTTTTAATTGTTTTGGCTTTTGCCGGAGATTCAACAATAACTAAATTATTTTCCATTTCAAAATATTATTTACGAGTGCAAAATAAAGAAATTCACAAACTAAATCATAATTTTTTTAATTTTGAGGCATAATTTTTTGATTATGAAAAAAGCAAAAAGGAAAATAAATATTGAATCGCCTGAGTTTAGAAGGAAATTTATTATTTATTATTGGTCGGGTTTCAGTATATTATTAATAGGTATAATTATTTATTTTGTTTTATTGTCTTTGGGGGTTTTAGGTTTCATGCCAGGATTTGCGCAACTCGAAAATCCATCTGAAAATCTTGCTTCGAAGGTATTAAGTGACGATTTGCAACTTCTAGGTACATATTTTCGTGAGAATCGCGGAAATGTTAGTTATGAAAATCTGTCTACGTATTTAGTGCAAGCTCTTATTGCAACTGAAGATGCCAGATATCACAAGCATTCAGGGATTGATTTTAAGGCATTACCTCGAGTATTTTCCGGAATAATCGGAGGTTCAAATAAAGGCGGCGGAAGTACAATAACACAACAGTTGGCAAAAATGCTTTTCCCCCGAAAATCAAAAATGTCGAAATTAGAGATGATTAATCGAAAATTTCAGGAATGGGTTATTGCTGTTCGACTCGAAAAAAGTTATACCAAAGAAGAAATTATGGCAATGTATTTAAATAGGTTTGATTTTCTTAATTTAGCAGTAGGGATTGAATCGGCAGCTAGAGTATATTTTAATACAACTCCGGACTCCTTGAATTTAACTCAAGCAGCAATGCTTGTTGGAATGGCTCAAAATCCTTCAATGTATAATCCTTTGCGTCGTCCTATAGAAACACAAAGACGTAGAAATGTTGTTTTAGGTCAGATGTATAAATATGGATATATAGATAAGCACACCTTTGATTCTTGCAAAGATTTACCATTGGGTTTAAAATATCAAAAGGTTGACCATAATGTAGGAACCGCAACTTATTTCAGAGAATTTTTAAGATTGTGGCTTACAGCACAGGAACCCAATCCTGAAAATTATATTGATTATAGAGAATACGTTGAAGATTCAATAAATTGGGTAACCGATCCATCTTATGGATGGTGTAATAAAAATACTAAACCTGATGGTTCTAATTATGATATTTACACAGATGGATTAAAGATATATACAACCATAAACAGCAGAATGCAAAATTATGCTGAAGAGGCGGTAAAAAAACATATGGGTACAGTAGTTCAGCCTGAATTTTTCAAAGATCAGAAATACAATAAAAATACTCCTTTTGCAAATGATTTAACCCAAAAACAGGTCGAACAAATTATGGAGATTTCCATGAAACGCAGCCAAAGATGGAGGTTGCTCAAGTCTAACGGAACTCCTGAAGATTCAATAATTTGGTCATTTCATCAACCAACTCCAATGCGAGTATTCTCTTGGAAAGGAGAAATTGATACTGTGATGACTCCTTACGATTCTATAAAATATTATAAGACTTTTTTACGAGCAAGTTTTATGTCTATGGAAGCCAGGACGGGATATGTTAGAGCTTATGTCGGTGGTATTAACTATGCTCATTTTAAGTATGATCAAGTAACAAAATCCCGTCGTCAGGTAGGATCTACCATAAAACCCTTTATTTATTGTTTAGCTATGCAAAATGGTTATTCTCCATGTTATAAAGTTCCGAATGTTGAAGTTACGTTTGAAATTCCTGATGGAAAAGGCACTAAATTATATACTCCAAAATATTCAGAATCTAAATTTGATGGGCAGATGGTTTCATTAAAAGTTGGATTAGCTCTTTCTTTAAATCAAATATCAGCTTGGGTTTTAAAGCAATTTTCTCCTGAAGCTGTTATTGAACTTGCCAGGAAAATGGGAGTATATTCACACATGGATCCATATCCTTCTATTTGTGTTGGAGCTCCGGAAGTATTACTTAGCGAAATGGTGGGGGCTTATGGAACTTTTGCCAACAAAGGTGTTTATACACGACCAATTTATGTAACCAGAATAGAGGATAAAAATGGAAATGTTTTGGCAACATTTAGTCCTCGGCAATGGGAGGCAATAAGTGAAGAAACTGCATATTTAATGATTGAGTTAATGAAAGGAGTAGTAGATATTGGTACCGGTACAAGATTGCGTTCCAAATATCAATTGAAAGGAGAAATTGCAGGTAAAACGGGAACAACAAATAATCATTCTGATGGTTGGTTCCTTGGATATACTCCGGAACTTGTTAATGGTGCATGGGTTGGTGGAGAAGAACGAAGTATAAGATTCAGATATATTACTATGGGTCAAGGTGCTGCATTAGCTCTTCCAATTTGGGGCGAATATATGCGTAAAGTTTTTGATGATCCTAAACTACCTTATTCTGAGAATACAAAATTTGAACGTCCTTCAAATCTAACAGTTGAAACTGATTGTGACGAATTTGAAAGGAATAGTCGGAATAACAATTTTGAAAATTTTTAACTAGTAAAAACTCATTAGATATTTTTAAGAATAAAGCTTTGTGGCAAAACTGTTAATATCGGTAACTGTTATCAAATCGTATGATTTTGTGTTGAGATTATAATTTTGAATGTTTGGAATAAATATTTTGTTAAAGCCCAAACGAATACATTCATTTAGTCTTTTTTCAGGGAATGATACTTGTTTGATTTGTCCAGAAAGTCCAGTTTCTCCTATGAAAACTGAGTTTTCGGGAAAAGGTTTGTCAAAGTAGCTCGATAAAACAGCAGCAATAACAGCCAGATCTGCTGCAGGATCAATAATCTTAAGTCCTCCTGCAATATTAATAAAAACATCTTTCTGAATTAATTTAAGTCCAAGTCTTTTTTCAATCACAGCCAATAGCATTTGGAGTCTGCGATGATCGAAACCAGTAGCAGAACGTTGAGGAGCTCCATAAACGGCATTACTGACAAGAGCCTGAACTTCAATCATCAGGGTTCTAGAGCCTTCGATAATAGTCCCATAGGTAACGCCGCTTAATTTAGAATTTCGATCAGAAAGTAAAATATTTGCGGGGTCTGTTATTTCCGAAAGACCATCAGATAACATTTCGAAAACACCAATTTCGTAAGTACTTCCGAAACGATTTTTTTTCGGACGTAAGAGTCTGTAATAGTTATTACTGTCCCCTTCAAATTGCAGCACAACATCAACAATATGCTCCAGAGACATTGGACCGGCAATTTCACCATCTTTATTAATGTGGCCGATTAAAATAATAGGTATATTTTTAGTTTTTGCAATTTCTTGTAATTGTCTTGCACATTCACGAATTTGAGATATTGTACCCGGGGAAGAGCTTAAATCCTGAGAATAAATTGTTTGTACAGAATCTATTATTACAATACCGGGAAGAGTTTCCTTAATTGTAGCGATTATTCTTTCGATACTAGTTTCTGTGAAGATGTGGCAATTCTCATTTTTTATTCCAATTCTGTCAGCTCGCATTTTAATTTGATGCTCACTTTCTTCGCCACTAATGTAAAGAACATTTTGATTTATCAGGTTTAATACTGCTTGAAGTATAAGCGTTGATTTTCCTATACCGGGTTCTCCACCAAGAAGAACAAGCGATCCTGAAACCAATCCTCCACCGAGAACTCTGTCAAGTTCGCTAAAATGTAAACTTACACGATTTATTTCGGTATTTTTAATTTGTTTAATAGGAGTGGGAATTCCGGGATTGAAAATTTTAGATGATGCTTTTTTCTCTTGTGATGGATCAATCTCCTCGATTAAAGAATTCCAACTGTTACAACTTGGACATCTACCTATCCATTTTGGTGATACATATCCGCAGTTTTGGCAAATAAAAACAGTTTTTGATTTAGACATGAAAATTATTGCCTACGATTTAATTCACATCTTAAGTATGCTCCATTAGTCTGATCATTTGCAAGTTTTATACGTGTCATAACAACAACATTGTCCGAAAATTTTTCTATTCTATACAAACCATTGACATCTCCGGCAACTTGTTGCACTTTTGACCCCGATATAGTCATCTGCTTTTTGAACAGGCTTTTTTCTATTAAATATTGACATGAATCAATATAAATATTATTATTAGAGTTTATTACACGTATCAGTAAATTGTTTTCCTTGAAATTATAAATAACTGTTCCTTGAGGTTGATTATCATAGGTTTGATAATTCCATGCTCCAATTATATCTTCTTCATAATTTTTACAAGAGAAGATGCTTAACATTAATAAGAAGTTAATTAGAATTAAATTAAATCTTTTCATATTCAGGTTTTAGGTTTAGTTGCAAATATATTAAATTATTTATTTTCTTGTAATTTTTTTATAAAATTTGTTGTTGAATATCCTTCTACAAAAGGAATTATTTCAACCAGTCCACCATTAGCGGTTACAAAATCAGCACCTACGATATCTTCAAATTTATAATCACCTCCTTTAACTAAAACATCAGGGAAAATCATTTTAATGATTCTTTCAGGCGTATCTTCGTCAAAAATCACAACAGCATCAACAAAAAATAGAGAAGCGAGTATCATTGCTCTGTCTTTCTGTTTATTTACAGGACGATTTTCCCCTTTTAGTCTACGCACAGAATCATCAGAGTTGAGCCCAATAATAAGCTTATCTCCTAAATCTTTTGCTTTTGCCAAATAATTAATGTGTCCGTAATGTAAAATGTCAAAACATCCATTTGTGAAAACAATAGAATTTTTGTTTTTTTTCCAATCAAGAACGTAAGCGGTTAATTCGTTAGGCTTTAATATTTTGGATTCAATAATTTCTTCGTGAAACATTTTATAATAATCTATTTGTTTTAGAGTCTGGAAAAATAAAAGTAGGTTTGAAAGATTTGGCTTCCTCAAAATCCATCATGGCATAAGAAATAATAATAATAATATCATCAACAGCTACTTTTCGAGCAGCAGGTCCATTTAAGCAAATTATTCCGGATCCAGGTTCTCCTTTTATTACATAAGTTTCAAATCTTTCACCATTGTTAAGATTTACAATTTGAACTTTTTCATGTTCAATAATATTACTGGCTTTCATTAGTTCTTCATCAATGGTAATACTACCCACATACTGAAGATTTGCCTCAGTTACCCTTACTTTGTGAATTTTCGATTTTACTACTTCAATAAACATATTCGGGCTTTAAAAATTTTTTGCAAATTTATACAATACTTATTTAAAATTGCAAAAATAAATTATCAATTAATCTAACCTCGTCACACCAAACGGCGACACACAATTGTACCCCTTTATTTTTCTCAAAAACAGAAACAGAATTTAATGTGTTTGGTTCACAAAATGTTGCATATTCGTACTTTAGTGGAGTGTGTTTATTTATTTCTGTTTGAAAAAAATTAATCCAGGTTTGGGGATTGTCTCCGGACTTTGCGTTTTCTTTTATAATAAGCATTGTCTTGTAAATAAAAGAAGCTATCTCCCTTTGTTCAGCAGTTAATCTCTCATTCCTTGAACTCATAGCTAGTCCGGATTTTTCTCTTACAATTTCGCATGGTACTATAATTATAGGTAAATTAGTTTGTTTTACCATTAATTTTATAATTGCAAGTTGTTGAAAGTCTTTTTCTCCGAAATATGCCTTATCAGGTTTGACTATTTCAAACAATCTGTAAACAATATCAACAACACCTTGAAAATGTCCGGGACGGAATTTTCCTTCGTAGATTTTATCAAGTTCCTTGAAGTCTATTTTTATTCCTGTATAATTATTATAAATATCATCAGTTTGCGGAACAAAAACAATGTCACATTTTTCATTTTTTAATAACTCTAAATCTTTTTCAAGAGTTCTTGGATATTTTTCAAAATCATTTTTATCATTGAACTGTTTAGGATTTACAAAAATTGAAACAACTGTCAAATCATTTTCAGATAATGATTTTCTCACTAAACTTAAGTGACCTTGATGCAAAGCACCCATCGTAGGAACAAACCCTGTTTGTTTTTTATCAGATGAACTTAAAAATTCTTTGTATTCATCAACTGAACTGATTATTCTCATTTTAATTTTTTTTTGCAAAATTAAACTTAATTTGAATATAAAATAAATAATTCCAGAAATCGAGCATATTTGAGAAAAAAGGAGTTGATAATTTAATAAAAGTTAAAAGGGGTATAGAATTTTGAGATGCGGATAATTTTAAAATATTTATAAATATCAAAATTGTGTGAAAAATATTTTACCTTTGTAAAAAACTTTGATATTAAAAATGGAGAATGCAAAAAAATACAAACGCAATGC
>LUZK01000001.1 GCA_001603595.1 Bacteroidales bacterium Bact_19 | reverse complement strand
CCTTGATTTCCCCAACACCCTTCGTTTGATCTTGCTCTGAAATAATATGTGCCACTTGCAGAAACTGTTTGCGATGTGGAAGGAGTTGTGGTACTAGTTCCGTTTGAAGTTGTTCCTTGCCAATAAATCGTTCCACCTGTACCACCGGTAGCTGTGAGAGTCATACTGCCACCACATTGAGTACCACCGCCGCTCACAGTTACATCTCCAGGAACAGGATTAATTGTAACCGTAGCAGACCCTTGTGGTCCCCAGCATGATGATCCAGCGAGTGCTCTAAAATAATATGTACCGCTTGCAGAAACTGTTTGAGACGTAGAAGGAGTTGTAGTACTAGTTCCGTTTGAAGTAGTTCCTTGCCAATAAATTGTTCCGCCAGTACCACCGGTTGCCGTTAGAGTCATACTACCGCCACACTGAGAACCACCACCGCTGACAGTGACAGCTCCGGGAACTTCATGTATTGTTGCAATAACAGGAGTTCTTACACTTACACATTCATCTCCATATAAAACCTTCCAATTGTAAAAATAGTAGTAATAATTAGGATCTCCTGCGTTTGTACCTGTAATTGACAACACTCCGGGTAAAGTATATGGAAAGTTAGTTCCTGTGTTATTCCGCCACAAATTAGGAGTTGATGTCCCACATTTTAATCGGTAATTCGATCCTTGAGGTATATCCCAATTCAAATTAACAGTATTAATCCCTGTTGTAAGATTTACGGTAATCGTTTGTAAAACTTGATCACTACTATTACGCAATTCAATAATTCTACTTCCTGCAGTACCGGAATTTACTTGTACAGAAACAAGTTTGAATGGTTTATATGCATCGAAAAGTAAATAATAAGCATTTGAAGCAGTATGATTGCTGCCATTTGTATTTATTTGAGTATTTCCGGCATCGTAAATTGCTTCGCTATATCCGGATTGTACGTAATAAGTTGTGGGTTGGGTGAAGTTTTGGGTCAATGTAGTACCGGTATATAAAAGATTTCCGCCTGTGGGAGCATCGTACCATTGTAATATATCTCCACCTGAAGCCGTCAAAGTTAATGTTGCTGCACCACATGATTCTGCACCTTGTGTTACAGGGCTTTCAACTAGATCTACAATAATATAGTCAGTAATAGTTTTTGTATCTGAACCATTTGCATTAGTAACAGTTAGAGAAACAGTATAAACTCCATCAGAAGAATAAGTATGTTGCGGATTTTCCTCTGTAGAGGTATTTCCATCGCCAAAGTTCCACAAATATGAAATTGCATCCTGAGATAAGTCTGTAAATTGAATAATTCCATCACATGTAAAAGTTTTATTTGCTTGAAAATTTGCTACAGGAGCTCCCGGAATATATACATGAATATAGTTTTCTTTTAATTCATCACGTGTACATCCATTGCTAACAATTTGAAGATTAACATTATAATTTCCGGGATTTGCATAATTAACTACAGGATTTTGATTTGTACTTGTAGAAGGATTTCCACCATTAAATGTCCATAATCTACTGGAAACCGTTCCTCCCGAAGATTGGTCAGTGAAAGTAACGTTAGTACCAATGGGCACATTAACTTGAGAAGCAGTAAAATTAGGTGTAGCAACACCGGTTGGATACAATTGAACATCCAATCTTGTACTTTGATTATTTTGAACAGTTACGGTATATGTAACAGATTGGTATCCTGATTTAGAAAACGTTACATCATAGGTTCCCGCATAAATCGGACGATGGTAATTACCAACCGGAGCAAAAGAAAATACATGAGAATTATCTTTATCATGTCCTACAATTTCGACCTTAACCCCACTTAAAGGTTGCCCTGTACAAGCATCGGTAACAATTCCTCTGAAACCGTAAAGAACTTGTTCCATGTAATCTAACATTGCTTGCTTGTTATAAGTCCAGTGAGCATTAAGATATTCTACATCCAATTTTTTTGTATCTGAAAGTTCCAGAGTAACTTCCTTGATATAAGCAAAATAGTTCATCCAATCTTGTCTCGAACCATAAGCATAATACCAGTCCGCACCTTGAGTGATTCCTGTATAATTATAAGAACCGTCGTACATCAGTCCTGGACCGTCGAAATAAGAAGATGGGCTGTTGGCTCTAACATTATTTACATAAACAGTTGAAACATAATACCACCAATTATCATCCGGATGTGCATTTTCAACAGTTCTCCAGCAATCCCATGGATAATTTATAAGTTCAATTCCACCATGAGTATTAGCTGACATAACAAATTGTTTTCCAGCTACATAATTCATCATAATTTGAATTTCAGGTTGATTATCAACAGTACCACCTAGCACTTTAGGAAAATTTCTGTTTAAATCAACGTTATTTTGATTATTTCTACGTGCATTCGCAATACTTGTATAAGTGCTGGATCCGTAAAATGTTCCATCAGGATTTGCAAGAGGATTGATATAAATTTTAATATTATTAACCAGGTTGGTAACTTGAGTATCTGTTCCATAATTTGAAAGTAAATAATCTGCTAATCTAAGTAATAAAATCCAACCGGTTGTTTCATCACCATGCATGGTACCACTCCACCAAAACGAAGGTTCATCTTCATCATTATTTACATTGTCAGAAATTACAAGACATTTAATAGGTTTTCCATTAACAGAATTACCAATAAGTTCAACCTTACAAAGCGAAGGATAATTAGCAGCAAAATTATCCAGCATTTGAAGATAAACGTCATATGTTGGATATCTGTCCCAATTTGCCATTTGGGCAACAGTTGTTGCCATAACAATTGATTTGGGAGCAAAATAATAATCCCATACCGGCTCGAATTTTAAATTTTTTGTTTTAAAATATTCCCATTCCTCAGGATTTGCATAAGCAAAAACTGTTTTTCCTTGAACCTTGTCAATGGAAATGTTCTGGGAAAGTTCCCTCAATAAAAGAATTGAATCGCACTCAAATTTAAAATAAAACTCCTGCCTGTCTTGAATTGTTTGTTCAGCAAATTCATTCGGGTCAACATTTTGTGCATTAAGGACAATCGTAAAAATAATAATCGAAAAAAATGTAAAAAACTTTTTCATAAAAAATCTATTTAATTTTTATAACTTTAATTAAATGTATGCATTTGTTTTCTAATATCTCCAGGAAATAAACACCGTTCTTAAATTCAGAAAAATCAAGTTTAATTTTATGTGATTGTATATTATTAAATATGCCAATTTCTTTTCCGCTTAAGTCTTTAATTGAAATTTTATTAATATCGTTAGTGAAATTTTCAATAAATAATTCATTAAAAAACGGATTGGGATAAACCAATAATATATTTTTATTTTCAGAAATTCCTGAAGATGTAATAGTAATATCTGCTGAATAAGTTGAACTTCCACATGGGCTATTTGCAGTTAGAGTTATAGTATATGTTCCGTCTTCAAAAAACTGATGTTCAGGATTAATTTCGTTAGACAAAGAGCTTTCATCTCCAAAGTTCCAGATATATTCATCTGCGGCTGTGGAGAGATTGGTAAAATATACTGTGCCGCCGTCAACATTGTAAGTAAATTGAGCTGACGGTAATTGATTTACATGTATATATATAGGTATCTTTTCAGAAAAACATTCGAAGGTACGAACTTTCCAATTATAGAAATATGAGTAATACTTTTTATTATCAAGCCAAAAAACGGTATTATTTTCTTTTATCGAAATTAAATTGGATATGTTGTAAGGATAATTAAAATTACTCAAGTAACCGGAAAAACCTCTGAATAAATTACTTATAGGTTTGCAACCTATTCTTAAATCATTGCCTTGAGGTATAATCCAATTTAACGTAACAGTTTGTTCTCCATCAGGAATAAATATAGATTCTTCAATAATAATCTGACCCTGGGAATCCTTTAAAAATAACACTCTTACACCATCTCCTTGAGCATAAACTTTAACAGATTCAAGTATACAACTTTCATAACAATCAAAAATAAGATAAGAATCTGAACTATTTGTAATATAATCACCACCATCGGCATTTGTTGGAATTCCGCCATAAAAAATCTGACCCGGAAAATGTTCCTGAACAAAATAAGTTTGATTTTCAGTTAATACCGGAGTTTGATATGAATCTCCAGTATAAAAATTGTTATTTTGCTGTAAACTTTCAAACCACAATACTTCAGGAGCAGTACTATTTGTATTTATCAGCACACTCCCCTCCTCTTCGCAAATAAAATAATTCTGCTGAGTCTCAAACTCCGGCAGGTTGATTTCAATAACTTTTTCAATAATATCTGTTCCATGCGAATTTTGAGCTATTAATCTTACAATATAATTTCCATTCTGCCAGAAATAATGTATTGGGTCCAATTCGTTTATTTCCGGCGAGCCATCGCCAAAATTCCATGAGAACTGAGTATCAATTGAAGCTTCGGAAGTGTTAAAAAATATAATCATTCCAGAGCAACCTTCATTGTCGAAAAAATATTCAAAATTTGCAGTTGGAGGAACTTCGCTTAGAGGAGCAAGTTGTACATTAAGTGTCGTTTTCTGGTCATTCTGAATGTTAACATTTATAGTTTTTGATTTGTATCCGTTTGCAGAGAATTTAACATTATAATTTCCTTCATATAAATATCTGTAATAATCACCGTGGGGTAAAAACGAATAAACATGAGAATTAAAAAAATCATGTCCTTCAATAAATACCTGTGCCTGCAAAGGATTTCCTGTAATTGAATCAGTTACAAAACCATGCAATCCGTACAAGGCTTGTTTCATATATTCAATTGTAGCTCTATGGTTATAATTGTAATAATTTGGCAACAAATCGGAATCTAATTTTTTGGTAGAATGCAATTCAAGTGTAACCTCCCTACAATGATGAAAATAATTCATATAATCCTGTCGCGTACCAATTGCTTGATACCAAGCAAAACCGTTGGTAACTCCATCGGGATAATCAGTTAAATAACCTTCAGGAGAATTTTGCTGAGCATTTTGAGCATAAATTCTTGAAACATAATACCACCAGTCATTATCGGCGGGTAAAACTTCGTAAGTATCAAAAGGATAATTTACAAGTTCTGCTCCTCCGTGAGTATTTGCTCCCATTACAAAATTTCGTAAATTAGCATAATTCATAAAAGCCTGTGTTTCTACGGCATAATCCTCACCGTTAGGATAAGGACCGTATATTGGGTCAGGGAAATTGCGATTCATATCAATATCTGCTGCAGTGTATCTTCGTGACGAAGACACGTTATTATCACCGCCATACCATGTACCATCAGGATTAGCAAAAGGACAAATAAAAATTTCCAGATTATTAACAAGATTAGTTACTTCATCATCAATACCATAATTACTTAGCAAAAAATCGGCAAAACGCAAATACAAGACTCCACCAAACAACTCGTCTCCATGCATTGTGGAAGAATAGAAAAACTCCGGTTCTGCTTCATCAATATTTGCATTGTCTGAAATTTTTAATACCAGCAACATCCTTCCGTTAGTAGTGTAGCCAATAGTATCGAGTTTACATAACTCCGGATAATCAGTAACAAATTTATTCATCATTTCGACATATACCGGATAACTCGGATACCTATTCCATTCCGACATTTGCGAAATATTAGTTGCAACATTCAAAACTTTAGAATCATCGTAATAAGATTCCACAATTTCAAAATCATAACCTGTTTGCAAAAAATTTTCAAATTCTTTTTTATTGGCATAAGCGTAAGCCTTTTTATTTTCAAAGTCATAAGAATCAATCGAAATAATTCTTACAAACGAATTGATTTTGTTATAATCAACATTGAACGAAAAGTAAACCTCTCCTCGTTGATTTAATATTTGGTCTATTCTTTCAAATTTATCAGATTGAGAATAAAGAACTTGTGAATATATAAATATTGATAAAATTAAATTCAAAGAAAATTTTAAGAATTTAGACTTTTTCATATTAAGATTTTTACGAACTTTAGACGATTAAAATTACTAAATGGTTTCGGATTATTTAAAAATTTTAAGTTAAATTTAAAAAAAATAATATTTCTATGAGTATTGTGAGGTAGAAAAAACAAGTTTATAATATTAATACAAGAAAAATGATAAATTCAATTGTAATATTAGGAACAGGGAATGTTGCATTTCATTTGGGCAAGTTTTTACACACCTGTAACATAAAAATACTACAAATTTTTGGAAGAAATGTTATTGATGGAGAGAACTTGGGCAAAATTCTTAATTCATATTTTATTAATGACATTTCGCAAATAAGCGATAAAGCAGATTTGTATATTTTTGCTATGACCGATACAGCAAATTATGATATTGCAGTAAAAGCAAATAATTTAAAGGGAAAATTTCTTGTACATACTTCTGGCAGTCTCGAATCTTCTATTTTTAAAAATATTACCGACAGGTATGGCGTTTTGTATCCTTTTCAAACATTCACAAAAAATATTGAAATTTTAGATTATCAAAAAATCCCATTTTGTATAGAATCTTCAGACAAAAAATCCTTAAATGAACTTAAAGATTTGATTGAAAGACTAGGGTGCAAGTTTTATGAAATGGACTATGAAAGAAGAAAAAAATTACATCTTTCTGGCGTTTTTGCTTCAAATTTTATGAACCATTGTGTATATTTGGCCGAAAAAATTTTAAAAAACTCTGAAATTGACAAAGAGATTATGAGTTCACTACTTAAACAAAGTTTTTATAAAATACTAAAAAACGGAGCCTATCAATCTCAAACCGGACCTGCAATTCGTAATGATGAAATAATCATGAATAAACATTTGAAATTACTAGAGAATAATCCTTTAGAAAAAGAGATTTATAAAAAATTATCCGAAAGCATTATTGCAAATTACAAAATTTCAAAGAAAAATGAATCTTAAAGAATTAAATTATAAAGAGCTTTTAAAAAAAGTAAAAGCCGTTTTCATTGATGTTGATGGGGTTTTATCTAGTTCTAATTTACAAATCGACGATAATGGCAAATTAATCAGAACTACCAACGTTAAAGACGGATATGTATTAAAATATGCTTTAAAAAAGGGCATAAAAATTTGCATTATAACCGGAGGCTTAAATCTGAGTGTGAAATATCGCTACGAAGCACTCGGTATCGAAGATGTCATAATTGGCAGCAAGAGAAAAATTATTGATGTTGAATCCCTATTAAAAAAACACACACTCTCTTATGAAAGTTTATTATATATAGGTGATGATATTCCGGATTATGAAGTTATGCAAAAATGTTTATTACCTTGTTGTCCGGCAGATGCAGCCGACGAAATTAAAAGATTAAGTTTATATATTTCAGATAAAAACAGTGGAGAAGGTTGCGTTCGCGACATAATGGAACAATTGCTAAGAGCAAAAAATTTATGGATGAATGATGAAGATGCATTTATTATGAACGAATAAATAAAGTTTATGAAAAATAAAATTGGTGTATTTTTTAAACTAATACGATGGCAAGAATTGTTTTTCGTAACCTTTACAATGTTTTCATTTCATTACGGTATTATTATACCAATGTTTGATTATTTTTCATTAAAACCTGCCATAGGAAATTCGGAACTCATTTTGATAATTTTATCTTCATTATTCATCTTTGCTGGAGGAAATATAATAAATGATTATTTCGACCGCAAAACAGATTTCATTAATCGTCCCGAAAGCGTTATTGTAATATTTAAAATCAAAAGACGACAAGCTATCTTTTATCATCTTGTTTTCAGTATTATAGGTATTATTTTGGGTATTACTGTAAGTTTGATGATAAGAAAACCTATTCTTTCACTATTCTATATTTTAACTGTTGTTTACTTGTGGATTTATTCGGTTAGATTAAAAAAAGACTTAATTATTAACAACATTTCAGTAGCAATATTTATTAGTTTGATTGCAGTAATTATTGGAGTTAATGAATATTTTGCATTTGAAAAAAGTATATCCGAATGGAATGAAATTAATATAAGGCCAATAAAATTAAGTGTTCAGATTATCTTCGGATATGGAATTTTTGCGTTCATAATTAACTTAATACGTGAAGTTTTAAAAGATTGTCGTGATATAAAAGGTGATTCTTTAACTGGTATTAATACAATTCCTGTTATTTGGGGAAAGAAAAAAGCAAATTTTGTAGTATTTTTATTAAGTTTATTATTCATTGCATCAGTAATAATCGGATGGGAATTGTATTTATCTGAGTTAATTTTTTTTAAAAACTTCATATTTGCTGATTTTTATATTTATTCAATGATAATATTTCCTGCAGCAATACTTTTGAGTTCATCTCTTTTTGGAGAAAAACAAAAAAAATATCTTACTTTAATCAGGTTAACTGAATTTATAATGTTCACCGGATTATTCTTTAGTTTTATAATAAGATTTGCCTTATATGCAAAAATTTGAAACTGTTTTAAATAACTTTAACATAATACTTGCTTCGGCAAGTAGGCGACGTAAAGATTTATTGGCAGCCCTGGATATAAATTTCACCTTAACAGAAGTACTTGATGTTGACGAAACTTATCCTGCTGAATTAAAACCAGATGAAATTGCGTGTTTTTTGGCAGAAAAAAAGTCGAATATTTATAATTTAGTTGATGAAAAAGACATTTTAATTACAGCCGACACTGTGGTTGTATGCAACAATAGAATAATCGGCAAACCGGAGAATTATGAAAACGCGGTAGAAATGCTTAAGTTTTTAAGCGGAAAAACACATTCTGTTATTACGGGGGTTTGTCTAAGGTCAATATCAAAAAAACGCAATTTCAATTCGGTTACCGAAGTAAGTTTCTGTGAACTTTCTGATGAAGAAATAGAATATTATATAAAAAATTACAAGCCTTTTGATAAAGCTGGAGCTTATGGTATTCAAGAATGGATTGGCCATATTGCTGTAAAAGAAATAAAAGGGTCCTATTTCAATGTAGTAGGGTTACCGATACAGAAATTGTACAGAGAATTGTTAAAATTTGTAAACTCTTAAATTATAATATTATGGCAAGAAAATTTTTTGTTCTAGTGTTGATTTTAAAATTTTTATTCAATGTTTTTGTTTATGCCGACGAGGGCATGTGGATACCCTTACTTCTTGAAAAATATAATTTCGAAGACATGAAAGCAAAGGGGTTCAAATTAACTGCTGAAGATATTTACAGTGTCAATAAGACATCAATGAAAGATGCAATAGTAATTTTCGGCAGAGGTTGTACCGGAGAAATGATTTCAGAAAAAGGGCTATTAATAACAAATCATCATTGCGGATATGGCCAAATACAACGACACAGTAGTCTCGAAAATGATTACTTAACACACGGTTTTTGGGCAAAAGACATGTCACAAGAATTGCCTAATCCGGGACTTACGGTTACATTTCTAATTAGCATGGAAGATGTTACCGAAAAGGTTCTTCAAGGAGTAAGTGATAAAATTACTGAAGCTGAACGTTATCAGATAATCAAGAAGAATATAGACAAAATAACATCAGAGGCTGTAAAAAACACTCATTATAAAGCAAGAGTAGAAAGTTTTTATAATGGTAATCAATACTTTTTATTTATTAACGAAGTTTTTGAAGATGTTCGTCTTGTTGGAACTCCTCCTTCATCAATTGGGAAATTCGGAGGAGATACCGATAATTGGATGTGGCCCCGTCATACCGGTGATTTCGCTTTGTTTAGAGTTTATTGTGGTAAGGACGGCAAACCTGCACCATATTCAAAAGACAATGTTCCTTTAAAACCTCGCAAATATTTTCCAATTTCTATGAAAGGTGTTGTAGAAGGTGATTTCACAATGGTATTCGGGTATCCAGGCTCTACATCCCAATACATTCCTTCTTTTGCTGTGCAGGAAATCATGAATGAAACTGATCCTGCAAGAATTTTAATAAGAGGCAAAAAACTCGACATTATAAACCAAGCTATGGAAAGCAGTCCATTAACTAGAATACAATACTCGGCAAAAGCAGCTTCAATAGCAAACGGTTGGAAAAAATGGATTGGCGAAATAAGAGGATTAAAAAGATTAAATGCTATTGAAAGAAAGATCAATTTTGAAACAGAATTTCAGAAATGGGCTGATTCAACAAAAACTGACGATAAAAATTATTCAAATATACTCTCAAAATACAAAGAACTTTATGCTCAAAGATCAAAATACAATTTTGCCTCGATTTATATAAATGAAGCAGGTTTAGGATGCGATGCAATTCTTTTGACAGTTAGATTAAGAAGCTTTGAAAATTTAAAAAATGCAGATAAAAACACTGTAGAAGCATTAGCTAAAGAAGCTAAATCTAAAGGAGACGGAATATTTAAGGATTATGATGAACAAACAGACAAAAAACTTTTTATAGAAATGACGAGACTTTATTACAATAATGTTCCTGCTGAATTTCATCCTGCATATTTTTCAATGATAGGTAAATTCTCAAAAAAACATTCTGATCCTATTGTTGCCTTTGCAGATTATTGCTATTCAAAATCTGTATTTGCAAATAAAGCAAGATTCGAGAAGTTTGTAAATGAGTTATCTCCAAAATCATATTCCATTTTGCAAAAAGATCCTATTTATGTTTTAATGAAAGACTATATTGCCGTTTTCCAAGATAAAATATCAAATCAAATTGACAAAATTGATTATGTGATTGACAGTCTAGACAGAATTTACATGAAAGCCCAGATGGAGTTTCAACCCAATCGTTTATTTTTTCCAGATGCCAATTTCACGCTTAGAGTAACTTATGGTCAGGTAAGTTCATATTATCCTGCAGATGCAATAAAATACAATTATTTTACAACCATCACAGGGATAATGGAAAAAGACAATCCCGATATTTATGATTATGATGTCCCTAAAAAATTAAAAGAGTTATATATCAATAAGGATTTCGGGTCTTATGCAGATAAAGACGGGAATCTTAGGGTTGCATTCATTGCAACAAATCATACCACAGGAGGTAATTCTGGTTCGCCTGTATTAAATGCTTATGGAGAGCTTGTCGGAATTAATTTCGACCGAAATTGGGAAGGTACTATGAGCGATATAATGTATGACCCAGAAATGTGTCGTAACATCATTCTCGACATTAGATACGCATTATTTGTGATTGATAAATATGCAGGAGCAAAACATCTTATTGAGGAAATGGATTTAAGATATTAGTTTAAGTAAAAAAGCCCAAATTTAGGGCTTTTTTATTAGAAACCTTTCACAGATTTCAATGTATTGTACAATAAAGCTAATCTTGTCATTGGTCCTACCCCACCGGGAACAGGAGTTATATAAGATGTCTTAGGAGCAACATTTTCAAAATCAACATCTCCTGTTAATTTAAACCCTGATTTAGTTTTATCGGAAGGAACTCTGGTAGTACCAACATCTATAACAACAGCACCATCTTTTACCATCTCAGCAGTAACAAAACCCGGTTTCCCCATTGCTGCGATTAGTATATCGGCAGATTTGCAAATTTCAGGAATGTTTTTTGAACCGCTGTGAAGCACTGTAACTGTAGAATTAATATCCTTTTGGGACATTAAAACGCTTAAGGGCCGACCTACGATATTACTTCTTCCAATAATTACACAATGTTTTCCTGCAGTTTCTATATTATAATGTTTTAGTAACAATGTTATACCTAAAGGAGTTGCGGAAATGAAAGAAGGCAATCCGACCATCATCTTACCAACATTAACTGGATGAAATCCGTCAACATCTTTAGCAGGATTTATGGCCTCGATGATTTTTTGTTCGTTTATATGTTTAGGTAATGGTAGTTGAACAATAAATCCATCAACAAGAGGATTATTGTTTAGTTTTTCAATTTCTTCAATTAAAAAATCTTCTGTTATATTATCTTCGAACCTTAGCAGTGAGGATTCAAAATTTACTTCTGCACAATCTTTAATTTTATGAGCCACATAAGATTCTGAGCCACCGTCATGTCCGACTAAAATAGCTGCTAAATGAGGTGCTCTACCTCGTTCATTTTTAATTTTAAGAGCTTCTTCGACAATTTTCTTTTTTATTTCAGAAGCAACTAAATTTCCATCAATAAGTTTCATAATATTTTAATTCAAAGATTTAATATGATGCAAAACAAAAAATAGTCTAAAAAGTTTAACGTCTTTTCATAAATTTCTTTTTATTTTGATTAGAAGTCATCATCTTCATCATTTTCCTTGTTTCTTCAAATTGTTTTAAAAGTCGATTAACTTCAGTAACTGTTGTTCCGCTGCCATCCGCAATTCTTTTACGTCGTGATCCATTGATAATAGCAGGATTAGCTCTTTCTTCAGGAGTCATTGATTTAATTATAGCCTCAATACCTTTGAAAGCGTTATCGTCAATATCGAGGTCTTTAATGGCTTTACCAACACCGGGAATCATGCTTGCAAGTTCTTTAAGATTCCCCATTTTTTTTATTTGTTGAATTTGAGTTAAAAAGTCGTCGAAATTAAACTGGTCTTTAGCAATTTTTTTCTGAAGTTTTCTTGCTTCTTCTTCGTCGAACTGTTCTTGAGCACGTTCAACAAGAGTAACGATATCACCCATTCCGAGGATACGGTCGGCCATACGTTCGGGATGGAAAACATCAATAGCCTCCATTTTTTCGCCAGTACCTACAAACTTAATGGGTTTATCCACAACTGCCCGTATTGATAATGCTGCACCACCTCTCGTATCACCATCAAGTTTTGTTAAAATTACGCCGTTAAAATTTAACCTATCGTTAAATTCTTTTGCAGTATTAACAGCATCCTGACCGGTCATAGCATCGACAACAAACAGGATTTCGTGCGGATTAACGGCTTCTTTAATATTTGAAATTTCCTGCATCATTTCTTCGTCAACAGCTAAACGGCCTGCAGTATCAATTATCACAACATCATGACCGTAAAGCTTTGCATGTTTTATTGCATTTTGAGCAATTTTCACAGGATTTTTATTGTCATCTTCAGAATAAACTTTAACGCCAATCTGTTCACCAAGTACTTTCAGCTGTTCGATAGCAGCCGGGCGATAAACGTCGCAAGCCACTAGTAGAGGATTTTTACCTCTTTTGTTTTTAATCATATTGGCAAGTTTGCCGCTAAAAGTAGTTTTTCCGGAACCTTGCAGACCAGCCATCAAAATAACTGCAGGATTCCCTTTAAGATTAATGTCCACAGCCTGTCCACCCATCAGTTTTGCCAGTTCGTCATGAACAATTTTTACCATTAACTGATTAGGTTTCAACGACTTAATAACTTCTTTACCAATAGCTTCTTCTTTTACTTTATCACAAAACTGTTTGGCTATTTTGTAGTTAACGTCAGCATCTATTAAGGCTCTGCGAACCTCTTTCAATGTTTCCGCAATATTTATTTCTGTAATTTTACCTTGACCTTTTAATAATTTGAACGATTTTTCCAGTCTATCAGTTAAATTCTCAAACATATAATTATCTTTTTTACTTTATCACTGCAAAAATAAGAAATTCTTTCTGTCTAAGTAATCTAACACTAAAATAAATTAAATCTTACTTAAAAAAATTATATATTATGATACTTCCATTACTTATTCAATTGTTTCATAATAAATGTTATTGTATTGATATTTATAAGCCTAATAAGTTTATGATTTTTATTATTTGAACTAACGAAATATTGATTTTTTGGATACCCAATTTTAAAACTCATTAACAAATCAGTAACCAGAATTTTTATGTTTAATGACATTAATATTTTTTTTTAAGCCAAAAATTTTACATTTTTGCGAAAAGTGATAAATTAAATTAATATATTTATGGAAAACACAAGAAAAAGAACGTCTCAGGAATTTATTGAATTAGAAGCTAAGTACGGAGCGCATAACTATCACCCGCTCCCAGTTGTTTTAGAAAGAGGTGAAGGTCCTTTTATGTGGGATGTAGAAGGTAAGCGTTATTTTGATTTTTTAAGTGCATATTCAGCTGTAAATCAAGGGCATTGCCATCCAAAAATTGTAGGAGCATTAATTGATCAAGCACAAAAATTAACTTTGACTTCAAGAGCATTTTATAATTCAGTTTTAGGTGATTACGAAAAATATATCACAGAATATTTCGGCTATGAAAAAGTATTGCCGATGAACACAGGAGCAGAAGCAGACGAAACAGCATTGAAACTTGCACGTCGCTGGGGTGTTGTAAAAAAAGGAATTCCAAACGATGAAGTTAAAATCATTTGCTGCGAAGGCAACTTCCACGGTCGTACAATTACTATCATAACAATGTCAAATGATCCTGATTCATACGCTAATTACGGTCCATTAACTCCCGGTTTCATAAGAATCCCCTATAACAATCCCGAAGCTTTGGAAGAAGTATTAAAAGTACATGGTGATACAACAGCAGGTTTTATCCTTGAACCAATACAAGGTGAAGCCGGCGTTTATGTTCCAGATCCCGGATATTTACAAAAAACATACGAAATTTGTAAAAAATATAATGTTTTATTTATTGCCGATGAAGTACAAACAGGAATTGCCCGTACAGGAAAATTATTAGCCTGTGACCATGAAAATGTTCGTCCGGATATTTTAATTCTAGGAAAAGCTCTTTCAGGTGGAGTTATTCCTGTTTCTGCTGTTCTAGCAGATGATGACATTATGCTTAATATTAAACCCGGTGAACATGGGTCAACATTTGGAGGGTTTCCTTTAGCAGGTAGAGTTGCAATGGCGGCTTTGGAAGTTGTTCGAGAAGAAAATCTTGCTGAAAGAGCAACTTATCTTGGAGAAATTTTCCGTCAGGAAATGAGCAGCATTAAATCCGAAATGATTGAACTTGTAAGAGGTAAAGGATTGTTGAATGCTGTAGTTATTCGTAACAAACCCGGAAAAACAGCATGGGATGTTTGCATTGAAATGAAAGAACATGGAGTTCTTGCTAAACCAACACATGGAAATATAATTAGATTTGCTCCTCCTTTAATTATCACTGAAGAACAGTTACGCGAAGGTATTGAACTTATTAAGAAAGCATTCGCTAAATTTGAATAAAATTTTTATTATTTTTTTAAAGCTGTCAATTTTCTGGCAGCTTTTTTTATTTTAGCAAACTTTATTTTTGAATATTTGTTTAATAGGATATATTTTGAGCTATGAGTGGTCGCCTATTGGCAATTTCGGACATACACGGCTGTTACAAGACATTCTATGAGTTGTTAAATATTGTTGGGCTAAATCAAAGTGATGAGCTTGTAATATTAGGCGATATGATAAATCGCGGTTCCGACAGTAAATCAGTTCTAAAAACAATAATTAAATTAAAAAAATCAGGATATAATATCAAGTGCATTCGTGGAAATCACGAACAAATGTTATTGGATGTAATTGAAAAAGACCCTTTGAATTTATATCGTTTTTTAAAAACATATCATAGTGAAAATTTATTGAATCTTAAAGGTGAAATAAAAAAGAAATTCGTTAATTTTTTGAATGAATTGCCATATTATTACAGCACAGATGAATATATATTTGTTCATGCTGCACTTGATTTAACTTTGGAAGATATTTTCAGCGACAAAACATTTATGTTATTTTCACGTTATCAAAAAGGAAATACAAAAGCACTGAACGGAAAACGCTTAATTCACGGGCATGTGGCATCAAATTTGGAAATTATAAAAAACAACTTTTTTGATAATACTCCTATTCTGGGGATTGATAACGGCTGTGTTCATAAAAATTCAAAACCCGGATTAGGTAAATTGGTTTGCATTGACTTTACAAACAAAGAAATTTTTGCCAAAGAAAATTGTGACTAAATGCAGCAACAGCGACATTACATACTAAATAAAATTTCTGAAGGAGAAGGTCTTCATCTGGATTTTAAACACAGTATTGGTGATTCAAAAAAAATTGCCCGTTCGCTGAGTGCATTTGCAAATACCGAAGGAGGTACATTATTGATTGGAGTGAGAGACAATAAATCAATTGCAGGTATAAATTCCGACGAAGAGTATTATATGATTGAAAATGCCGCATATATTTATTCCAAACCTCAAATTCAATTCAATCATAAAATTCATAATATTTCAGGGAAAACTGTTCTTGAAATAAATGTTTTGAAGAGTAATTCGGGACCGCATTCTGCACCTGACGAAAATGGTATTTATAGATATTATTTAAGAGTTAAAGACACAAATTATGTTGCTCCTCATGCATTGGTAGAAGCTTGGAAATTAAGAAATAAGAATATAAAAGGGATTAAATTGATTTTTGATTCTGTTGTGGAGTTGATTTTAAATGAAATAAATGAAAACAGCAGTATTTCAAAATCAAAAATTCAAAGAATTACAGGCATTTCAAGTAAAAAAGCTGACATTATTTTAAGAAATATGCTGTTAATGAACATTTTGGATGTAACAGTAATCGAGAATTCAATAAAATACATATTTCATAAAAATTATGAATACAGAAAATAAATTTTGCTACGATTATCCACGCCCACTTGTTTCAGTGGATGCGATAATTTTAGATGAACAAACAGAATCCAAAATATTACTTATTAAAAGGAAGAACTATCCTTATGCAGAAATGTGGGCATTACCCGGAGGTTTTATTGAAATGGAGGAAACACTTGAAGAATCCGTTAAAAGAGAAGTTTATGAAGAGACTTCACTGACAGTTTATAATTTTAATCAATTTCGAGTATACGGAGATCCCGGAAGAGATCCACGAGATAGATGCATAACAATTGTATTTTTTTGTTTTGTTAATCACTCTTTACCTATAAAAGCGAATGATGATGCGAAAGATATAAAATGGTTTAATTTGAAAGAATTACCAAAATTAGCTTTTGATCACAACAAAATCATAAATGATTTTATAGCTTTAAAGAAAAACTTATAAAATTGTTGAAAACTTAAAGATTTATTAAGAATAATTTGTTTTAATTCTACTTATTTTTGTTTAAAATTATATAAAAATGAGAACGTTAATTGTATATGCAAATTACAAAGAAAATAGTTTTACTTCAGCTATTAAAGATCAGGTAGCAGAAACATTTCATCAAAACGGACACGAGGTAGTAATAAGGAATCTATATGAGATAAAATTTAATCCGGTACTGACAAAAAACGATCTTGAATCAATAGAGAATGAGATTTTTCCGGTTGATATTATGAATGAACAAAAATTTATTCAATGGGCAGACCTTATATGCTTTGTATATCCTATCTGGTGGAGTGGTATGCCAGCAATTCTTAAAGGATATCTGGAAAGAGTTTTAGTAATGGGATATGCATTTGAATTTAAAGGTGACGATGTAATACCTAAACTAACAAATAAAAAAGTTGCCATTTTCAATTCCACAGGAAATAAAAAGGTTTATAAAAATGAAAAGCATTTAGAAGCTTTAAACATTATAACCCGGGAAGCAATTTTTGGATTTTGCGGCATGAAAGTTATTGAACATAAATACTACCAATGCTGTGATAAAAACAATTCTGTAGAAGTCGAAAAAATAATGGACGACATTAAAACTACAGTTGAAACGATTTTAAAAAACAATAATTTTTAACAAACGGTTGTTAAAAACTATAGAATTAGTAATTTATAAAACAAAAAAGATTTAAGAAATTTGTATAGTTAACTATTATAAATCATGAAAAAGATTTTCGAAAAAATAAAAAGCATTTTTTTATTTATTATAAAAAATAAATACATAGTTACATTTACGGCTTTTCTTGTTTGGATTCTTTTTCTTGATACATATAATATATATGACAGAATAAAAAAATTACAAAAATTACATGAATTAAAAAAAGAAACCGAGTTTTTCAAAAAAGAAATTGAAATATATAATCAACAATACCAAGAACTTTTTTCTGACGAAGAAAGTTTGGAAAAATTTGCCAGAGAACAATATCAACTAAAAGAAGAAGATGAAGATGTTTTTATAATAATAAGCGATTAATTCAAATCCGGATCTATTGGAAAAAGTTTCCATATCTGATACCTACTATCAACAAAATCCAAAGATTTTTTCCATAAATCTGAATCATTGTTGAAAACAAAATCAATATTTGTTTCGGCGACAAGCCATGAATTAAAAAGAATCTCTTCTTCTAGTTGTCCTGGTGCCCAACCCGAACATCCAACAAATGCTTTTAAATTAGAATTGTTAGCCATTCCGGAATTAATTAATTCAAAAATTTGATCTACATTTCCTCCTAAAAATAATCCCGGTATAATTTCAACAGCTTCATCAATAAATGAAAATTTATGTAAAAAGTACAAAATATCTCTATCAACAGGGCCTCCGCTATAAAGAAGAATTTCTGTATTATTTATACCATCCAGCATTTCATGCAACTTAAATTGATAAGGTTTGTTTAGTACCAAACCCATAAAAGAATCTTTAAAATAATCAGTAAGTAAAACAACACTGCGGGAAAAAACATCATCACATAATAAGGGTTCTGATATTAAAATTCTTCCACATTTTGGAGGAATGTCATTAGAAATTATTTTCAATATATCGAGGTCGTATTTTATCATTGATTAACATCTTGACACAAATATAAAAAAAATAATTTAAGATTGGTACATTAAATTAAAATTTTTAACATTTATTTTTGAAGTTATTAAGTTAAAGAATTATGAAGTTAATAATAATTTAATATAAAAATATAGGTCAAAACTTATTTTGAGTATTATTTTTCAAAATATTCAGAGCATCTATAAACACAATTTTTAGTGAATAATATTTTACTATGTTTTTTTTATCTTTTTACCGTTTTAATATTTCATATAGTCTAATATTTGTATTTAATACTTTTTTCTTTATAAAAAGATACATACCTTTGTAACAGAAAATTTGATTTCTATCTTTTCTCTTTTTCATGGTTGATTGGGGTTAGTAAAAAGAGTTTGGGCACCAAACCCAAACTCTTTCTTTTTTTTGATTAATATTTTTTTTATTTTTGAAATTCAATAAACAAAAATAAAACAGCTAATTATGAAAGCATTTAAAGCATATGACATTAGAGGTATTTACAACAAAGATTTTAACAAAAACGATGTTTATAAAATTGGTTTCTTTTTGCCACAGATTCTAAATGCGAAAAAGATATTGGTAGGTAATGACGTAAGAGTGTCTTCCCCTGAAATAAAAGAAGCATTGTTAAAAGGAATAAATGATGCAGGTTGTGATGTTTATTATACGGGTTTAAGTACGACTCCAATGATTTACTGGGGAACAGCAAAATTTGACTTTGATGCTTCCGTTATGATAACTGCTTCACACAATCCTGCTGAATACAACGGATTAAAGGTTTCAGGTAAGGATGCCAAGCCAATAGGTTATGACAACGGATTAAATCAAGTTGAAAAACTTGTTGAATCTCAAGAAATTAAATCAAAAGACATCAGAGGAAAAATTATTGATTTCGATATTAGAGAAGATTACATTAATTTTCTTAAAAATTATGTGCCTGATATAAATAAATTAAATATAAGCATAGATTGCAGCAATGGAATGGCCGGATTATTTATCAGAAAGCTCTTGGGTAAAACTCCAAAATATTTTTACGAAGAACTTGACGGCACATTCCCAAATCACGAAGCTAATCCATTAGTATCAGAAAACATCCGGGACCTTCAAAAACATGTGATTGAAAACAAGTCCGATATTGGAATAATCTTCGATGGAGACGCTGATCGTGTAATGTTTGTTGATGAAAAAGCTGAATTTATTTCACCAGACTTAATGATAGCTGTTCTTGCACACTACTTTTTGGAAGAAAAAGGTCTTAAAGGAAAAGTTATACAAGACATCAGAACATCAAAAGCCGTAGGTGAATACATTGAGCAATTTGGCAGTAGTATGGAAATGTGGAGAGTCGGGAGAGCTTTTGCTGCTACAAAACTTAAAGAAATTGATGGTATTTACGGTGGTGAACTAGCTGGACATTATTACTTCAGGGACTTTTACTACTCAGATTCCGGAATATTAGCTTGTCTTTTAATTTTAAACGTAGTTGCAAAATTTCATTCTCGAGGAATTAAAGTTTCCGAATTAATTAATCGAATCAAAAAATATCAAAATTCGGGAGAAATAAACTTTAAAATTGACGACAAACAAATCGCAATGGATGCTGTAATAAATTATTTTAAATCAATTGAAGAACCAACTGCCTTTTATGATTTCGACGGTTACAGAATTGAATACAAAGATTGGTGGTTAAATATAAGACCTAGTAATACTGAACCATATTTAAGATTTCTTGCTGAAGCGACATCGAAAGAACTTCTTGATGAAATTGTAAAAAAGTCTATCGAAATTATAAAATCATACGGTGGAATTCTCACAACAGGACATTAATTTTAATTTATTGTTTCTATATTTTCAATCCTTTAATAAGGAACATTATTATTTCTTATAAAATATAAGTTAGTTGTTTTCCATTTTCTTTTTGTTGGGGCTGAATAAACAGCCGTAGTTTGTTGTGTAATAAAATTTCTGTAAATGTTTTCCATATCAGTAAATATCCGCCAGACAAACTTCAGGTTCAAACTGTATTTTCCAAGTGGATCAAATCGACAAAACAATGAAAATAAATAAAAATTATTATACTGCTGTAAATATTTTGTCGAAACCCCATAAAGTTTATGATTTATCCACAGCTTCAAATCTTTATTCATACCAATAAACCGATTTATCTTAATCGCTTTTTTAGTTTGCTTAGCATTCTTTAAATCGTCATGATTAAGACTCATTTTCTTAACAAAACCTAAATAACAGTTTCGCGAAGAACTTATGATTTTACTTTCCGGTTTTATCCTTCCGCAAAGCACCTTCAACAAATGTTTTTCCCGTAGCTTACCTACTGTTGCAAGTCTAAACATTGATGCTGTTTCATCGGTTGATGTTACGGTTTTAGAACAATTTTTATCATCGGCAAGAGTAATTTTACCTCCGTGCTTTCGGGGATTTTCAACTCCTTTCCTACCCTTACGACTAAATCGTAACCACAAATCATCACAAATAACCTCTCTACCAAATGTAAATTCTTCGGGAGAAAGCGAGGCCAATATTTTATGTCTCCAGTCAAATGCTGTTAGTGGAGCAATTTTTAATCTCTCACACATTGCACGGAGTGTATCTAAACCTCTATTTTTAATATCTTCAGCATACTCGATAAAAATAACTTTTTTCTACAAATAATGTATTGTTGTCCCGGTACTTGGAATAAAAGTCCTTTTACAACTGCAACATCTGTACCTTTCTGTATATTTATACCTCCCATGACGATAAAACTTTGTACTGTTACAATAAGGACAATGTGTAACCTCCAATACAGAAGAATAAAGATTAACAAGCCTTTTATCGTAAACTTCAGATGACATTAACAGATATTTTTGTAAAAATAAAAAATTTCCACATTTTTTTGTATCACAGTAAATATTTTATTATAACTTTTTTATGAATACAATTTTTTATTAAAATATCTTCAATCCAATTTCTTAGGTATCTGATTTTTTATATTTTTTTAAAGACTTTTAAAATTCAACAAAGTTTTATTAAATAGAAACATTTCGGCAAGGTAAAAAAAAACCGGCATAACCGGTTTTTTTCAATGTTTGATTCTTATTTTATTCTTCGCTATCGTTTTTTGATTTTTTTGAACTTTTCTTTGATTCTTTTTCTTTTTCGAGAAGCTCAGCTTTTAAAGCAGCTAAGTCAGTAACATCACCTAGAGTGGTTTTTTCGATTTTGTCGGCAGATTTTTTCTTTGAAGTTTTCTTGGAACCCAAAGCTTTTGCTTTAGCTTCTTCTTCTTCAATTTTTCTTAGATCTTCATATATTCTGCTGTGAGAAACAAAGATTTTTTTAGCTTCTTTATTGAATTCGATAACTTTAAATTCGAGTTTTTCATCAAGTTTTGCTGGAGTTCCGTCTTCTTTAATCATGTGTTTTGGAGTTGCAAAACCTTCTACTCCATAAGGTAGGGCAATAATAGAACCTTTATCACTCATTTCTATTACAGTACCTTCATGAATTGAGTCGAGCGTAA
Organism: Bacteroidales bacterium Bact_19; assembly: GCA_001603595.1. Lineage (GTDB taxonomy): Bacteria > Bacteroidota > Bacteroidia > Bacteroidales > ML635J-15 > Bact-19. Next base: position 12,862 of record LUZK01000001.1, on the reverse strand, counting down.
ATATTGTTTCGAAGAAGTCCCATGGATTTTCTTCAATTTGTTTGTGTCCAAGACTTAGACGACGGTTTTCTTTATCTATTTCGAGAACTACAACTTCGAGGTCTGCACCAATATGAGTAAATTCTGCAGGATGTTTAATTTTCTTTGTCCATGAAAGATCTGAAATATGAACTAGACCATCAACACCTTCTTCAAGTTCTACGAAAATTCCGAAGTTAGTAAAATTGCGTACTTTAGACATGTGACGAGAACCGACTTTATATCTTTCTTCGATGTTTTCCCATGGATCCGGATATAGCTGTTTAATTCCCAATGACATTTTTCTTTCTTCACGATCTAATGTTAAGATAACAGCTTCTACTTCATCACCAATTTTCATAAAATCTTGAGCTGTGCGAAGGTGTTGTGACCATGACATTTCTGATACATGGATAAGACCTTCTACACCGGGAGCTATTTCTATAAATGCACCGTAATCCTGAAGTATTACAACTTTACCTTTAACTTTATCACCGACTTTTAAATTTGGGTCAAGTGAATCCCATGGATGAGGCGTAAGTTGTTTTAGACCAAGAGCAATTCGTTTTTTATCGTCATCAAAATCAAGAATTACAACTTGAATTTTCTCATCAAGAGAAACTATTTCTTCAGGATGATTTACTCTACCCCAAGATAAGTCTGTAATGTGAATCAAACCGTCAACACCACCTAAGTCAATAAATACACCATAACTAGTAATATTTTTAACTGTACCTTCAAGAACTTGGCCTTTTTCAAGTTGTGCAATAATATGTTTCTTTTGTTCTTCGAGTTCAGCTTCTATAAGAGCTTTATGAGAAACAACAACGTTTTTAAATTCATGATTGATTTTCACAATCTTGAATTCCATTGTTTTACCAACATAAATATCATAATCGCGAATAGGTTTTACATCAATTTGTGAACCGGGCAAGAATGATTCGATGCCAAAAACATCTACAATCATACCGCCTTTAGTTTTACATTTTATGTAACCTTTAACAATTTCGTCGTTTTCGTAAGCTTGATTAACACGATCCCATGATTTTAATGTTAATGCCTTTTTGTGGGACAAAACTAATTGACCATCGAGGCTCTCCATATTTTCAACAAAAACCTCTACTTTGTCTCCAACTTTAATTTCTTCATAACGAAATTCATTGGCATTAATTACACCTTCGGATTTGTAACCAATGTTTACAACAACTTCTCGTTTGTTGATTGCTACAACAGTACCTGTAACAACTTCTCCTTCTTCTACAAGTTTAAAAGTGTTGTTGTATAATTCTTCTAATTCAGCACGTTTTTTAGGATCATAACCTACATCTTTTTTGCCGATAAGATCCCAATTAAATTCTTCAACCTGATTTTCAGCTTTTAAAGTTTCTTTAATTTCAGCTGCTTCAATTTTTGTTTCTTGTTCAACGTTTTGAACTTCAATCGGTTGTTCGTTCAAAATTTCATTTTTTTCTTGTTCTGTCATGTTAATAAATTAAAATTAATTAAGTTGGACATTATTTATAAAACCACTAGCTCAAAATTGGCTGCAAAAATATTCTTTTTTTTCTGAATATCAAAGATTTATTAAAAATATTTTATTTTTTTATTTCAAGCATATTAAAAGGATTAAACAACAGAATTATTTTAAGAATTTTTCCTTTCACAAATTACATTTATATAATTATTTATATTATATTTGTAGTGATACAACTATTTTAATTGATAAATTATGGAAAAAATTATAATCCCTGATTATTTACAGCATTTTAATTTAGCTGCATTAACAGCAAAAATAGGGAATAACCCAGAAAACATTAAAATTTTGCTTAATACTTTTATTGTTGATTTCTACAAATACTTAAATAAAATCAGAACCGCAAACTTATCTCAAAATATTGAGACGATTAAGCATAATCTCGAACTAATTTCAGAATCCGCTAATTCAGCTTGTTTGGAACACATACATTTTTTTACTCAAGCTCTATTAAATGACGAAATGTATGATGAAGAACAGATGAATAATTTTATTGATGAACTTGAAAACGAAGCTGAAATTAATAGAGATATTGATAAAAATTTTGTCATTTAATGATTATCTCTAAAAAAAGATAGATACTTAAAAGTCTATTTTCTCAGTTTTAATCCTTTTATTTTTAATTTTGCCTTCTTAATTTAAGGTTATGCAAAATATTTTAATAATTTACACTGGTGGAACTATTGGAATGATTCAAAACGAAAAAGGTGTTTTATTACCTTTTACATTTGAAAATTTAATTAATTACATTCCTTTATTAAAAAATTTTCCTGCTAAATTAAGTTCTGTCAGTTTTGATAATATGATTGATTCGGCAGATGCGAATCCTGAATTCTGGATTAAAATTGCGAATGTTATTGTCGAAAACTATGACAATTATGATGGTTTTGTAGTTTTACATGGTTCGGATACTATGTCATATTCAGCTTCGGCACTTAGTTTCATGCTCGAAAATCTAACGAAGCCTGTAATATTTACCGGGTCACAGTTACCAATAGGATTATTAAGAACTGATGCTCGTGAAAACATTATTGCCGCACTTGAAATGGCTTGTATGTCAAAAAATGGGAAACATTTAATACAAGAAGTTTGTATTTATTTTGAAAATAAATTGATGAGAGGCAACCGGACAACTAAGTTCAGTGCCGAGAATTTTGATGCTTTCATTTCTCCGAATTATCCAGCTCTCGCAAAAGTAGGTACAGATATAAAAATTTTCGACGAATATCTTTACCGACCAAGCATTGATTTTTTAATTTTTCATAAATCTATTTGCACTGATATTGCGCTTGTTAAATTATTTCCAGGCATGTCATTAAACATACTCAGAAACCTAATAAACACCCCAGGGTTAAAGGGTCTAATTATTGAGTCCTACGGATCCGGAAATGCTCCAACCGACAGTGATTTTATTGGGGTTCTAAAAGAAGCAATTGATAAAAATATTATCGTATTAAATATTTCTCAATGTCTGGTTGGTAAAGTAATCCAAGGGAAATACTCCACAAGCATTAAATTGCAAGAAATTGGAGTAATTGGTGGTAAAGATATGACTACCGAAGCTGCTGTTACCAAAATGATGTATTTATTAGGTCAAAATTATAAAAAAAATGAAATAGAAAAATTACTTTGTATTTCTTTAAGAGGTGAATGCTAAATCCAAAAATTAAATTATATTTGTTAAAAAAAAATAACATGAAAAAATTTATACTGTTTTCGATTTTAGTTTTTGTTTTTAGTCAAGGATTTATGCAGGCTCAAAATATAAAACAAAAACATGTTAGAAAGTTTTGTAAAGAATTTGCATCTTTAGTCCAAAATGGAGACATTGACAACACAATAAGATTTTTTGACGAAGAATATCTTCAATTGCAACTTTATGGAATGTTAAAAAGTAACAAAATCCAGTTTGTTGAAGAATTTCTGGCAGGATATACTAATGACAGAAGTTTTGTTGTTCCGTCAATTAAAGAGATTGAAAAGGTGTCAGTAAAAGAAATAGAACAATTGGAGGAAGATGAATTCAAAGTAAATCTTACAATTTATTTATATGATGGTAAAATAATTTCTACTCCAATAATTGTAAAAGCCTTTTCCAATAAAAAGATGGTTTTACTTGGAGCAGTAGGTTAAAATTTAATTCTCACATTTTTTATAATGAAAATATTTAAAAATTTCTCGTTACAAGAACATAATACTTTTGGGATTCAAGTCATTACGGATTATTACATTCAGATTGAAGATAGAGGTGACTTAAATCTTCTTACTGAACAAATAGATTTTTCTAACGATAAATACTTCATTCTTGGAGTTGGAAGTAATATTTTATTTACAAACAATTTCAATGGATATATTATTCAAAACAGGTGTTCGGAAATAAAAGTGACTGAACAAAACAATGTTTATTCAATCATTCGTGCCGATGCTGGATGCATCTGGGACAATTTCGTCGAGTTTTGTTTAAACACAGGAGTTTATGGTGCTGAAAATCTATCCGGAATTCCAGGAACTGTGGGGGCCTCGGCTGTTCAAAATATCGGAGCCTATGGCAGAGAAGTTTCGGAGTTTATCTATAAAGTTGAATTCTTTGATCTAATTGAAAAACAGTTTAAAACAATTTCGGCCAATGATTGCAAATTTACTTACCGTAACAGCATTTTTAAAAACGAGTTGAAAGACAGAGCTTTAATTACTTCTGTAACTTATAGATTTCCAAAGAAAAATGAATTAAAAATAAATTATGCTGATTTAGAAATATATTTTTCCACAAATAAAATCGAAATTAATCCAATCTCTATTCGAAATGCTGTATTATTAGTACGTAATTCTAAGTTGCCGGATTACAAAATTACGGGAAATGCCGGCTCATTCTTTAAAAATCCTATCGTTGATTCAATAAAATTCAAACATCTGTTAAGTATTTTTCCAGATTTAAAATATTTTCCTGTTGAGGAAAATAAATATAAAATTGCTGCAGGTTGGATGATAGATAAGTGTGGACTTAAAGGTTTTGTCTATGAAAATGCAGCTGTTCATGAAAAACAAGCTCTTGTACTAATAAACAAAACCGGTAAAGCAACCGGAAGAGAAATTTTAGAATTATCTGAAATAGTTAAAGCTAAAGTTTTCAATACATTTGAAGTAACACTCGAAAGTGAAGTTATTATTTTATAGTTAAAAAGTATGAAATATTATTACAAATCAAGATTAATTATCGAATAGATTTTTGTGATATCTTGAAATCATTTGCATATATGCTTTTGCCTGGTTATCAATTATTTCTGAGTTCCACCCTCTGTAAACAAATTTTTGTGGATTTGAATCGTAAATGACCCATCTTCCCCCTTTTATAAATGCAAAACCATGGTGATATGCATAAAATGCATTTGTAACTTTCTTACGAAAAATATTTTCACTAAAAATAAATTCTTTGTAATCAGCTCCTAATGCTCCGAGCAAGGTGGCTGTTATGTCACTTTGATCAGCAGTTTTATCGCAAAGCATAAAATCCCCATTTATATTTAAAATACCTCCGGTAATGTGCATTAAAATATGAAATTTTTGTTTAGCCCAAACTTCTACACCATTATATCTTGTTCCATGGTCAGCCACTAAAACAATTAGAGAATTATTCCAGACATCAGAGTTTTTTATTCTTGTTAAAAATTCATTTAAACACGAATCAGTATAAAAATAAGCATTATCACACTTTTGTTGATAATCCTTAAGCTCAAAAGGACCTTTATAAGGAACATCATACGGTTCATGTGAACTCAATGTAAATAAAATATATATAGCTGTATCTGTATCAGCTATAATATCATTTGCAAAAAGTTCAAACATACATTCATCATGAAATCCCCATTTACCAGATTTACAATCTAAATTAAGATTATTTTTCGACTTTATTTTTCCAATTCCGATATTGTACAAATATGATTGCATATTTGAAAAGTTGATGTCTCCACCATAGTAAAAATATGAACTATAACCGATTTCATTTAGTCTTTTAATTAAAGATGTAATTCTTTGTGTTTGTTTTGGATTTTTCATAATTGAATAATCAGGCATTGTAGGAACAGCAGAAAGTATAGAAACAATCCCTTTTTCGCTCCTATCACCATTTGCATAAAATTTATTAAAAAGAATACCATTTCTAAGCCAATTTTGAAGTTTAGGGGTTACCGACTCAGAAGGATTCTCAAAATTTACTGCTGCAGCTGTAAAACTTTCCAGAATTACAAAAATAATTTTTTGAGGTTTCTTTTTAAGAATATTTATGTTAGTATCTTCGGCATTAAAAGCCATAGAAAAATATTCTTGTAATTTTTTGTCATCAAAATATTCGTATCGTTCATATTGAGCCGGGCTTTCAATTAAAGATTTGCCTCCATACCAAATTAAGTTTAAAGCAGCATGATTAAGAAAAGTCTTATCAGAAAAATAAGCAACTCCGGAATTTATGGGGACAACTCCAATTCCACCCCGAATAGGAATAAACAATGCAGCAGTAAATATAATAATTAATAAAGTAATATAATTGTTCCTTAAGATATTCACGATCTTTTTAGAAATCCAAAAATGATATAAACAATAAAATGATATTGATAAAATAGTAAAAATAAAAAATAAAAAAATCAATCTAAGATTTGTTATTGATGCAACAGCAGCATTAGGACTTTTCAAGTATTGAAACACTCCTGCATCAATTCTAAAACCCCAAGATTTATAAATTTCACCATCTGCTACAATATAAAAAAGTGAAAAAGCTAAAAATATTCCAGTGTATATATTCAGAAAATACTTTAATACTTTAGGTAAACCTAAAAAGTGGCAAATAATAAAAATAGGCATGCTGAAAAATAATATATAAGATGCAGCTGATATATCAAGTAAAAAGCCATGAATAAAAGGAGAAAACAATTCATTTAAACTATAATGTTTTGACTCACTAGAATTGACAATAAAAAAATATAACCTGGAAAACTCAAAAAACAATATCCAGAAAAAATAATATTTCAAAATCAAAATTAATATTGTTATATTTTTAGATGAAATTTTCATAAACTACCATTGATTCCAATGTAAATTTTCAGGTTTCCACTTGTCTTTTGGTTTATCTTCTCCAGTAGAATAACCTATTGGAATAACATTAAGAGGAATAATATTTTCAGGTAATTTTAATTCTTCAATTACAGGTTTCATTCTGTCTTCGTATGGATATACAGCCGTCCAAACAGCTCCTAATCCTAAAGATTCAACAGCAAGCAAAATATTTTGAGACGCTGCACTGCAATCCTGCACCCAGTATGCTTGATCAACATCTGTAGCTGCTTTTGATAGATCTCCGCATACAACAATTGCAGCACTTGCAGTTTTAAGCATTTTTGCATAAGGTAATAAATCTGCAAGTTTATCAAGGCGTTCTCTTTCCGTAATAACTATAAATGCCCATGGTTGCAAATTTCTTGCACTCGGAGCTGCCATTCCAGCTTTTACTATTGTTTCAAGTTGTTCTTTATTAACTTGTTCTCCCGTAAAATGTCTGACGGATTTTCTACTGTGAATTACATCAAGAGTGTTATTGCTCATAATTACATTTTTTTTAGTAACAGTATCATTAACATTTGTTTTGGTTGATGGTTTTAAGAAATTAAAATATATCATGACAATAAGAGACAAAGCTAAAATAATATTCAATAATGTTTGCAAGCTCATTTTCTTTTCTTTATTATTTGCATTAGCTCTTAACATAGATAAGAAAGCTCCGGTAGGACAAAAAAATCTGCACCAAGGCTTATCAATAATTACAGATAAAAATAAAAACAATACGGCTAAAACTAAAGTTGTTAAAGAAGCAAATTGAAGCTTAAAGGCTCCAAATGGTTCAAAATCTTCTAAAACAATATCTGTTCCCACAACAATAAGTATCATAATAACAAATAAGAAAACATAACGTAAAGACTTTAAAATACGTCGCAAACCTCTATCAATTTGTATTTTATTTTTTGTGATTTTTCCTGCTAATTCCTGAACAGCTCCGTAAGGACAAACAAAATTACAATAAAAAGACCTGTTTGTGATCAAAGGTAATAATATTGATAAAAACAATACTATAAAAATAAATACCTGGAATTTAATATTTATCCCACTAATTAACCAATTGTGCAACAGAGCCATACTTAAAAACTTTCCTTGCCAAAAACCCAATATCCCAACCAATCCAAGCAAAAGGAATATTCTTAAATTTGACATTTTTTGAGAAAAAACAAAACTTAAAACTGCAAATACAAGGATTATAAAAGATAAAATCAAACCCAAAAAGTTTACCCAATCAGTTTTCTTTTGTTTTTCTTCACAAGCTGCATAAGCTGACACTCTTTTATTAAACGATTCTATTACTGCTGAACTACTCATGGTAGAACCACTTACTGCATCAACCTTTTTTTCTAAAGCTTCATTTAAGGTTAATCCATTCCACGAATCAAAAAAACCAGATTTTTTTAGATTTTCTATCCAGGATGGAGTTTCATTATTATCAAATAAATGCAAAGCTTTTATTTTATTAGCTTCGTCAAGCAATATGGCAAATGGAACAGGTCCACCAAAGCCTGAAATTTCATCACACATTGGCGAAGTAAAAATGACTCTGCCTATTTCTTTATCATCTGAATTGTAAATGTAATAACAATCAACCAATGTATCATATTTAAAATGATCAAAATCGTTATAATAATCAGGAAAAAAAGATGTTTTAGAATCAAGTATTATTGTTTTTTCATTTTCATCTTTTTGTTCAAATAAAGAATAATTAAAAATCTTTCCTGAACTTATTACAACAACTGCCAATCCAGATAGAAGAACAAATATTTTCAATAACTTTTTGTAACTCATATAATTAATTTTATATTTAAATTATGAAAATGCAATTTTTTTTATCAAAGTCATATTTAACTTTTTTCCAGTCAGAAATTTTTTTTGTTTTAATAAATTCATCCTCCGCTGTTATATTTGCTGCGACACAAAGATAAGTATTTGAATTTAAAACACTCAACAATTCAGCAAAAAGTTTATTATTTCTAAATGGTGTTTCCATAAAAATCTGTGTCTGATTTTCGTACTTGGATCTTTGTTCGAGTTGTTTAATCTTTTTGTACCTTTCTGTTTTATCCATCGGTAGATATCCATTAAATGCAAAATTCTGACCATTAAACCCCGAGGACATCAAAGCCATAAATATTGATGACGGACCACTCAATGGAACAATACGAATATCTTTTTGATGTGCGATTTTTACAATAATATTTCCTGGATCTGCAATACATGGCAAGCCTGCTTCACTTATCAAACCAACAGATTCTCCTTTTTCGCACGGATTAAGATATTCACTAATGTCTTCATCTTTTGTGTGTTTATTTAGCTCAAAAAACAATATCTCATTTATATTTATGGTTTTATCTATATTTTTCAAAAAACGCCGAGTTGTTCGAATATCTTCGCTAATAAAAAATTTCAAAGATTTTATAATTTCTTTGCTATATTCCGGAATAACTCTTGCAACAGAATTTTCAGAAATAACGGTTGGTATAAGATATAAAACCGATTTACTCCTATTATCCATACTAAATTTTAAATAATCAAGCAAAAATCATTATTATTTTTGGTTTTTAAAACTATTTTTGCAGAAAAATTAAAGTGGAAGTAATAATTTTAGGTACAGGTACATCACAAGGCGTTCCGGTAATTGGTTGTAAATGTGAGGTTTGTACTTCAAAAAATCCTCATGATAACAGACTTCGATCATCAGTTCTAATTAAGATAGAAGGAATAAATATTTTAATTGACTCCGGTCCTGACTTCAGGCAACAAATGTTAAGACAAAATATTGACAGGCTCGATGCTATTATTTTTACTCACGAACATAAAGATCACATAGGAGGATTGGACGATGTCAGAGCTTTTAATTTTTTGACAAAAAAGCCTATGGAAATTTATGCTGAAAAAAGAGTTCAAGAAGCTTTAAGACGTGAATATGCTTATGTTTTTTCGGATAATAACTACCCCGGAATACCGAGGCTTAATCTTAATACAATTGATGAAATTCCTTTCTATATTCAAAACATTAAAATTACAACTATAAGAGTAATGCACTATAATCTACCAATATTTGGTTTCAGAATCGGAGATTTTACCTATATCACAGATGCTAATTATATATCAGAAGACGAACTTCAAAAAATATTTGGTACGAAAATATTGATTATAAATGCATTAAGAAAGGAAAAACATCTCTCCCATTATTCTCTTGAAGAAGCACTTGAAATTGTAAAAATTGTATCGCCCCGAAAAGCCTTCCTCACTCACATAAGTCACAACATGGGGCTTCACGATAAAATCAACACTCAACTGCCCGAGAATGTTTCTTTGGCATACGATGGACATGTTATAAAAATTTAATTTAAAACTTATGATTGGCGATATTATTTTTGGAGTTTTTTTAGTCGTGTTTCCTTACCTTATTTTACGCAGCACTTTAAAATATAGTTTTTTGGATAAGATTGGAGCTGTGGTCTTGTGTTTTATTTCCGGACTTTTTTTGAGTTTTATTGGTTTAATATCCGAAAACGGAGCTATAATTCAGGAAACCATTATGAATTTAAGTGTTCTGATAGCTTTACCTTTATTACTGTTCGGCAGAGATGTAAAACAATTTAAAAACCTTGCAGGAAAAACAATTTTATCGCTTTTTCTTGGGCTACTAAGTTTAGTAATTATTTTGGTTATAGCAAAACTCATCTGGCAAAACAAAATTGATGACTTTTCGAAACTTAGCGGATTGTTGGTAGGCTTATATACAGGAGGAACTCCCAATCTCGCTGCATTACAAGTAGCTTTGGAAGTTGATCCAGCAACATATTTAATAGTTAATACTTATGACTTATTTTTTGGAGCTATTTATTTGTTATTCATGATGACTTTTGGAAAAGTATTATTTAGATTTATTTTACCGAAATTTAAAAAATCGCTAGACAATAAAGAATTTGAAGAAATAGAATATAATGAAAGAGCAAAAGATCCTTTTTCCTTCAAAAATCTTAAAACGACAACTAAAAGTCTTTTTCTTTCATTATTTATTGCAACTTTTAGTGCCGTAATTTCATTTTTAATTACCGGTAAATTATCTATGTTGCTTTTAATTTTAGTTCTCACTAGTTTGAGCCTATTTGCCGGTACACGTAAAAGCGTGAAAAAACTCGATAAATCATTTGATTTAGGAATGTACTTTATTCTTGTTTTTAGTATAGCATTAGCATCAATGGTTAGAACTGAAATGTTTTATAATCTGAATCAATATATTTTCTTTTTTGTTGGATTCACTGTTTTAGGAACTTTCTTTTTGCATGCTATATTTTCCTCCATTTTTAGAATTGATAGAGATACAACCTTCGTAACATCTACAGCTTTAATATGTTCTCCACCTTTTGTACCAATGATAGCAAATTCTTTAAACAACAAAGAAATTATTCTCCCGGGCATAAGTGTAGGATTAATTGGATATGCAATAGGAAATTATCTTGGAGTAACAATTTTTTGGATATTTGAAAACATACTTTAATTTTGGGTCTATTATTAAATAATTTAAATTTTAAATTTATGAAAAAAATAGTTTTATTTTTGATTGTTCCTTTATTTACACTTGGACTCTTTGCTCAAGACGAAGAGTCTAAAAAAGAAGGATATGTTTTTACAATGGTTAAAGAGGTAAAAACCACTCCGGTAAAAGATCAATACAGAGCCGGAACTTGCTGGAGCTATAGTGGAATTGCTTTTATTGAAGCAGAACTTTTGAGAATGGGAAAATCCGAATTTGATCTCGCTGAACTTTACGTTGTAAGAAAGGCTTATGAAGAAAAAGCCGAAAAATACATCAGAATGCACGGTACAATAAACATGGGAGCTGGCGGATCTTTCCACGATGTTTTTGATGTTATGAAAAAATATGGTATTGTTCCTGAAGATGTTTATAAAGGCTTAAATTACGGAGAAGATAATCATGTTCACGGCGAACTTGATGCTGTTTTAAAAGCTTTTGTTGATGCTGTTAAAGAAAATCCAAACAAAAAATTATCTACTGCCTGGAAAAGAGCTGTAAATGCAATTCTTGATGAATATCTCGGAAAAGAGCCCGAAAAATTTACATACAAAGGCGTTGAATATACACCTCAATCTTTTGCTAAGTTTCTTGAAATTAACACAGATGATTATATAAATATTACTTCATATACTCATCATCCATTTTACACCCAATTCATTCTCGAAATTCCGGATAACTGGGCATGGGGCACTTCTTATAACCTACCACTCGACGAGATGATGCAAGTTATTGACAATGCCATAAATAACGGATATACTGTTTGTTGGGGAGCAGATGTAAGCGAAAAAGGATTTAAATGGACAAAAGGAATTGCAGTTGTACCAGCAGAAGATCGTCCCGACCTTGATGGACTGGAAAGAGCAAGATGGGAAAAACTCACCCAAAAAGAAAAAGATAATCTGCTTTATTCTTTAGATAAACCTATGCCGGAAAAAACAATTACCCAAGAAATCAGACAAATTGCATTTGATAATTACCAAACTACCGACGACCACGGAATGTTAATTTCTGGTATTGCCAAAGACCAAAATGGAACTAAATACTATTATGTAAAAAATTCATGGAATACAACTAATGATTATAACGGATTCTTTTATGCTTCAGAAGCTTATGTTAGATATAAAACAATGAATATTGTTGTTCATAAAGATGCTATTCCAAAAGATATTCGTAAAAAATTAAATATTAAATAAGAATATCATTAGTAATAAAATAAAAAGGCTGCCTAATAATAGACAGCCTTTTTTATTCTATTATAATTATTGTTTAATTATTTTTTGAATAAAAACTTTGTTGCCTGAATACAATTTCATAATATATGTTCCGGAAGTAAATCCTGACAAATCAATTTTATTATTAAGACAAACACTTTCAAAAACTTTTTGTCCGGAAATATTAAATAATTCGAATTTCAAAACATTTCCGGATTCAATGTATAAAACATCATTTACAGGAACTGGATAAACATTGATTTGCTGATTGCTTTGTATTGAAACTATAACTGGATCCAATATTGTTACCGTTATATAAGCTTTTAAATTGTTTGGATTTAGTATTCCAGATACTAATTCAAGATCTCCTTCTAAAATATATTCTCCGGGAATATCCCCATTAGATGGATATGGCCCTTGATTCCATACAACATTCAATAGTTC
>LUZK01000164.1 GCA_001603595.1 Bacteroidales bacterium Bact_19 | reverse complement strand
AAACAATGAAATACGCTCAAAATCTTTACGAAAATGGGTTTATCACCTACATGAGAACCGATTCTGTAAACCTTTCTGATCTTGCTATAAATACTATTAGTAAGGTTGTAAAAGAAATTTTTGGAGAAAATTATCTAAAAGTTCGTCGCTATGTTACCAAAACAAAAGGTGCTCAAGAAGCTCACGAAGCTATTCGCCCGACTTATGCCGACAAAGAAACTATTGAAGGGTCAAAACAAGAACAAAAGCTCTACGATCTTATACGCAAAAGAACCCTTGCCAGCCAAATGGCAGATGCAATTATTGAAAAAACAACTATAACAATAAATACTACAGACGATCAAATTTCTTTTATCGCAACAGGCGAAACAATAACTTTTGAAGGTTTTCTAAAACTTTATTCCGAGTCAGGCGATGATGAAAATCAACAAGAAACACAAAATGTTCTACCTGTAGTAAGAAAAGGAGATATTCTTATTGCAAAAAAAATTGAGGCCATAGAAAAATACGATATCCCACCATATAGATATACAGAAGCCAGCCTTGTCAAAAAACTCGAAGAGCTCGGTATCGGTAGACCATCAACTTATGCACCTACTATTTCTACAATCCAACAAAGAGAATATGTCGTAAAAGAAAGTAAGCCCCCAAAAACACGTAATATAAATTGTTTGGTTTTAGAAAATAATAAAATCACAGAAAAAATTGTAACTGAAAAATTCGGCGGAGAATCGGCAAAACTTGTTCCTACATCAATTGGAATGATTGTAACTGACTATCTTCAGGCTCATTTTGACGACATATTAGATTACGGTTTTACAGCTAATATCGAAGAAAAATTTGACGAAATTGCTTTAGGGAAAATTGTTTGGAATAAAATGATTAAAGAATTTTATTCCAAATTTATTAAAAAAGTTGAAAGCAGCCTTAAAGAAAAAGAAAATACTAAATACGAAAGAGAAGTGGGAATACACCCAACTTACGGTTTACCAATCATTTTAAGAATAGGGAAATATGGCCCATACGCAGCAATTGAAGGCTTAGAAAAACCAATTCACGTTAGTTTAAAAAAGAATCAAAACATAGAAAGCATTACATTGGATGAAGTTTTGGAAATGTTCAAATTCCCCAGAACACTTGGAACTTATGAAAATGATGATGTAATTGTGGCTATTGGGAAATACGGTCCTTACATCAAACATAAAAATAATTTTTACAGTATAAAAAAACCTGATGATCCAAATACAATAACCCTTGAAAGAGCAATTGAAATCATTGAAAATAAATCTTCAAATGAGAAAAACAAATTTTCCAGAGAATTTGTTGAACTACCAGGACTTAAAATTTTAAAAGGAAGATTCGGCCCCTATATCTCTTATCAAGGGAAAAACTACAAAATTCCAAAAACTTATGATCCTGAAACTATGGAAGTTGAAGATTGTAAAAAAATTATTAATCAAAATTGAATAAATATTTATTGAAATTATCAAAATTTTATTTTAGTTTTGTCGAGTTTAAAATAATATCCGAGAAAGTTTGGACGTTATTAAATTAAATTTTTAGAAATTTTTAACATTTTTTTATGTAATTTAAAAAAAATGGAT
>LUZK01000071.1 GCA_001603595.1 Bacteroidales bacterium Bact_19 | reverse complement strand
TAAACTTCTATTTTTTGATATTTTCTAACCCCGGTACCGGCAGGGATCAAATGACCAACAATTACATTTTCTTTCAAACCTTCGAGGTAGTCTTCCTTAGCTCTGATAGCTGCTTCGTTAAGAACTTTGGTAGTTTCCTGGAACGAAGCTGCTGACATAAAGCTGTTTGTTTGAAGAGCTTCTCTTGTGATACCTTGCAATATTTGGCTTGATGTTGCAGGAACAGCATCACGTACCTGAACAAGGCGTAAGTCTTTTCGCTTCAACATCGAATTTTCATCTCTCAACCTACGATAAGAAATCATCTGGCCGGTATGGAAATTGGTAGAATCTCCAGGATCTGTAACAATCTTTTTATCAAAAATTCTATCATTTTCTTCTCTAAATTCCCATTTGTCAACTATCTGTTTTTCAAGGAATTGAGTGTCTCCGGGTTCTTCAACTATTACCTTGCGCATCATTTGACGTACGATAACCTCAAAATGTTTATCGTTAATTTTCACCCCTTGCAAACGGTAAACATCTTGAATTTCGTTTACGAGATATTCCTGTACTTCTGTTGGCCCTTTAATAGCAAGAATATCACTTGGTGTTACTGCTCCGTCAATAAGAGGGGTCCCCGCTTTTACAAAATCGTTAGGCTGAACAAGAATTTGACGTGAAAGAGGTACTAAATATTTCTTAACATCTCCTTCTTTTGATCTGATTTCAATTTCACGATTACCTCTCTTAATTTTTCCGAAGAAAACTTCTCCATCAATTTCAGATACAATTGCCGGATTCGACGGATTACGAGCTTCGAATAATTCAGTAACTCGAGGTAAACCTCCTGTAATATCACCACCTTTACCAACAACACGTGGCATTTTAATCAATATATCTCCGGCTTTGATATATTCCCCTTCTGTTTTTAATAAACGTGCACCTACCGGCAAGTTATATGAAGCTAAAACATCTCCGTTTTCATCGAGAATGTTAGCCATCGGGATTTTTGATTTATCCTTGGTTTCGATGATTATACGTTCTGTAAATCCGGTTTGAGATGCTATTTCTTCTTTTAAGTTAACGCCTTCAATTAAATCCTCGTATTGTAACTTTCCTGAATTTTCAGAAACAATTACAAGATTGTAAATATCCCATTCACAAATCTTGTCACCTTTCTTAATTGTATCTCCGGCTTTGAAGTACAAACGAGAACCATAAGGTACAGGTTTATTAAGGATAGCTATTTTTGTGTTTGGGTCTAAAAGTCTCATTTCAGCCATACGAGAAACAACGATATCAATGAATTTTCCATCGCCTTCGTCATGAGACACAGTACGTAATTCGTCAAATTCAAGAATACCATCGTATTTTGAAACTATTGAAGACTCTGTGGTAATGCTTCCTGCAACACCACCCATGTGGAATGTACGCAATGTCAACTGTGTTCCAGGTTCGCCGATTGATTGTGCGGCAATGACTCCAACAGCTTCTCCTATTTGAACCATTCGGCGTGTTGCCAAATTACGTCCATAACATTTTGCACAAACACCCTTACGTGATTCACATGTTAACACTGAACGTATTTCAACTTTTTCGATTGGAGATTCTTCTATGATTTTGGCAATTTTTTCTGTAATTTCTTCACCACTGGCAACAATCAATTCTCCAGTTTGAGGGTGATATACATCATGAACACTTGTACGGCCTAATATTCTTTCATACAATGTTTCTATTACCTCTTCGTCGTTTTTACGTAATTCGGTGGCTACTAAACCACGTAAAGTACCACAATCTTCTTCTGTAATTACAACATCCTGTGCAACGTCAACCAATCTTCTGGTTAAATAACCGGCATCAGCTGTTTTAAGAGCGGTATCAGCCAACCCTTTACGTGCACCGTGTGTCGAAATAAAGTACTCCAGAATTGTTAGTCCTTCTTTAAAATTTGAAAGAATCGGGTTTTCAATAATTTCACTGGTTGAGGTAACTCCAGATTTTTGAGGTTTTGCCATAAGACCTCTCATACCACAAAGCTGAGAAATCTGTTCCTTTGAACCTCTTGCCCCTGAATCAAGCATCATATACACAGAATTGAATCCTTGATTATCGGTGGAGAGTTTCTTCATAACGGCAAAACTAAGGCGGGCATTGATATTTGTCCAAACGTCAATTACCTGATTATATCTTTCGTTATCAGTTATAAAGCCGTTTTCATAGTTGAACATAATTTCTTCAACCTGTTCGTATCCTTCTTGGATTAGTTCGGCTTTTTCTTCCGGAATAATCAGATAATCAAGATTGAATGATAATCCGCCGTAGAATGCATTCATAAAGCCTAATTCCTTAATATCATCAAGGAATTTAGCAGTAACGTCTGTTCCACATTTACTTACTAGTTGCCCAATAATATCACGAAGTGATTTTTTTGTAAGAAGTTCATTTATATAACCATACTCCTTAGGAACAATTTGATTGAAAATGACACGTCCTGTTGTAGTTTTAATCATCCTTACGATGCTTTCGCCATTTTCATCTATATCTTCAACCTTTACGTTTATTATTGCATGCAAATCAAGTTTACCTTCGTTGTGAGCAATAATAACTTCTTCGGGGGAATAAAAATATTGACCTTCACCTTTACATCCTTTACGTTCTTTTGTAAGATAATATAATCCTAATACCATATCCTGTGATGGTACGGTAATAGGAGCCCCATTAGCAGGGTTAAGAATGTTATGTGAAGCCAACATTAACAATTGAGCTTCAAGTATTGCAGCATTTCCAAGAGGTAAATGTACTGCCATCTGGTCGCCGTCGAAGTCGGCGTTAAATGCCGTACATACTAATGGATGCAACTGAATAGCTTTACCTTCAATCAATTTTGGTTGGAAAGCTTGAATACCAAGTCTGTGCAATGTCGGAGCACGATTAAGCAATACAGGATGTCCTTTGAGTACGTTTTCTAAAATATCCCAAATAACAGGATCTTTACGTTCTACTATTTTCTTTGCAGATTTTACTGTTTTAACAATCCCTCTTTCAATTAATTTTCTGATTATGAAAGGTTTGTACAATTCAGCAGCCATTTCTTTGGGGATCCCGCACTCATGCATTTTTAATTCAGGACCTACAACGATTACCGAACGAGCCGAAAAGTCAACACGTTTACCTAGCAAATTTTGACGGAAACGTCCTTGTTTACCTTTCAAACTATCGCTTAACGATTTTAATGGGCGATTTGCATCTGTTTTTACTGCATTCGACTTTCTTGAATTATCAAACAAAGAATCTACTGCTTCCTGAAGCATACGCTTTTCGTTTCTTAATATTACTTCAGGTGCTTTAATCTCGAGAAGTCTTTTTAAACGATTATTTCTGATTATTACTCTGCGATACAAATCATTAAGGTCACTGGTAGCAAAACGTCCTCCATCAAGAGGTACCAAAGGTCTTAATTCCGGTGGAATAACAGGAACAACTTTCACTATCATCCATTCCGGTTTATTTTTACCTTTAGACAATCTGAAAGATTCAACAACATTCAATCTTTTTAAAGCTTCACTTTTACGTTGTTGTGAGCCTTCTTTTGAAGCTTTATCTCTTAATTCGTATGATAATTTATCCAAATCCAAACGCTGAAGTAAATCATATATAGCTTCAGCTCCCATTTTAGCAATAAATTTATTTGGATCGGAATCATCAAGTTTTTGATTTTCGGCTGGTAATGAATCCAAGATTTCGAGATATTCATCTTCAGAAAGAATATCCATTTCGTTAACTCCATCAATAGCTTTGATACCGGGCTGAATTACTATATATCTTTCAAAATAAATTATTGATTCGAGTTTTTTACCCGGAAGGCCTAATAAATATCCTATTTTATTTGGTAAGGTTTTAAAATACCAAATGTGAGCTACAGGAACTTCGAGTTTTATGTGTCCCATGCGTTCGCGACGGACTTTTTTCTCAGTAACTTCTACACCGCATCTGTCACAAACTATTCCTTTGTATCTAATCCTTTTATATTTTCCGCAATGACATTCATAATCTTTTACCGGACCAAAAATTCTTTCACAAAATAAACCATCTCTTTCAGGTTTATAAGTACGATAATTTATGGTTTCCGGTTTGGTAACTTCACCACTTGACATTTCCTGAATTTCTTCCGGAGAAGCCAAACTAATTGTAATTTTGGTAAAGTCAGTTTTTAATTTGTTTTCTTTTCTAAAAGCCATATTTTTAGCTATTAATTTTCATTAAAATAAAATTAATCTAAATCTACTCTCAAGCACAATCCTCTTAATTCATGCAACAATACATTGAGTGATTCCGGAATTCCTGGTTTCGGTAATTTTTCTCCTTTAACTATTGCTTCGTAAGTCTTGGCACGTCCAACAACATCATCAGACTTAACAGTAAGTATTTCCTGCAAAATGTGTGCTGCTCCGAATGCTTCGAGTGCCCAAACTTCCATTTCTCCGAAACGCTGACCACCAAATTGTGCTTTACCACCCAAAGGCTGTTGAGTTATTAAAGAATATGGACCTATCGAACGAGCATGCATTTTATCTTCAACCATGTGTCCGAGTTTTAACATATAAATTACCCCAACAGTAGCCGGCTGGTCAAATTTCTGACCTGTTCCTCCATCGTAAAGATAGGTCTTTCCATAACGTGGCAAGCCTGCTTTATCTGTATATTCTGTAATTTGTTCAAGACTTGCTCCATCAAATATTGGTGTCGAAAAATGTAATCCTAACACCTTTCCTGCCCAACCCAATACAGATTCATAGATCTGACCAAGGTTCATACGAGATGGCACACCCAGAGGATTTAGTACAATATCAACAGGCGTTCCGTCTTCAAGAAATGGCATATCTTCTGGTCTTACAACTTTTGCAAGTATGCCTTTATTACCATGACGTCCTGCCAACTTATCTCCTACTTTTATCGTACGTTTATTTGCTATATACACCTTTGCAAGCTGCATAATCCCCTCCGGCAATTCGTCACCCAAAGTAATATCGAGTTTCTTACGACGATAGTCTCCATCTATCTTTTTCTGCTCTACAAAGTAATTATACAACAACTTAGAAATGGATTCATTTCTGTCTTTATCTGTTGTCCATCTGTTAGGATTAACATTGATATAATCAATATCATTCAGAATCTTTTGAGTAAATTTTGTTCCTTTAGGGATAATTTCATTATCGAAATTATCTTTTACTCCTTGCGAAGTTTTACCATTAACCAAAACAAATAATTTCTCTATTAATCTTGCTCTTAATTTTGCAGATTCTTCTTGATATTTGCTTTCAAGATTTTCGAGTATAATCTTATCCTGATTCTTTACTCGTTTATCTTTAATAGTTTTTGAGAATAACTTCTTGTCTATTACTACACCATATGTAGATGGAGATGCCTTTAATGATGCATCCTTTACATCTCCGGCTTTTTCACCGAAAATAGCACGTAAAAGTTTTTCTTCCGGGGATGGCTCACTTTCTCCTTTAGGAGTTATTTTACCAATCAATATATCACCGGGTTTTACATAAGCTCCTATACGAACAATACCATTTTCGTCTAGGTCTTTTGTTGCATGTTCGCTAACATTTGGAATATCTGAAGTAAGCTCTTCCATTCCGCGTTTAGTTTCACGAACTTCCAATTGATATTCAGTTACGTGAACCGAAGTGAATAAATCATCACGAACAACTCTTTCCGAAATAACGATAGCATCCTCAAAGTTATAACCTTTCCATGGCATAAATGCTACCATTAAGTTTCGACCCAGAGCTAATTCTCCATTATCGGTAGAATACCCATCGGTTAAAATATCTCCTTTTTCAACAATATCTCCCTTGCGAACTATTGGCCTCAGATTGACACAAGTGTTCTGATTTGTCTTTTGAAATTTTGGAATTTTGTATTCAACAAGATCATCTGTAAATTTCAAAAATCTTTCTTCTTCTGAACATTCGTATCTTATGATTATTTTCTGAGCATCAACATATTCAACAACACCACGTCCTTCGGCAACCAGCATCATACGAGAGTCTTTCACAACATCTGCTTCTATTCCTGTTCCAACAATTGGAGCTTCTGGTTTTAACAGTGGTACAGCCTGACGCATCATGTTAGACCCCATTAAAGCACGGTTTGCATCGTCATGTTCGAGGAATGGTATCAACGATGCCGCAATTGATGCAATCTGGTTAGGAGCTACGTCCATTAAATTTAATTGTGATGGATCTACTACTACATAATCGCCTTCGTTACGAGATCTAATTCTTGTATTTAAAAACAGCCCTTCATCATTTATCTTTGCATTTGCTTGTGCAATAACCTGATTGTCTTCTTGTTCAGCACTTAAATAAGTTATATCATCAAAATCAACCTTACCGTCTTTTACTTTTCTATATGGTGTTTCGATAAAACCTAATCTGTTTACTTTAGCATAAACACAAAGTGAAGAAATAAGACCAATATTGGGGCCTTCAGGTGTTTCAATCGGGCACAAACGTCCGTAGTGGGTGTAGTGAACGTCACGAACTTCGAATCCGGCACGTTCTCTTGATAATCCACCGGGACCGAGTGCTGATAATCTGCGTTTATGTGTTAACTCAGAAAGTGGATTTATTTGATCCATAAACTGAGATAACTGGTTTGTTCCAAAGAATGAATTTAATACCGACGATAAGGTTTTTGAATTAATTAAATCTACAGGATGGAAAACCTCATTATCACGAACATTCATTCTTTCTCGAATGGTACGAGCCATTCTTGCCAAACCTACACTAAATTGTCCTGCTAACTGTTCTCCAACTGTTCTTACGCGTCTGTTGCTTAAATGATCAATATCATCAACATCAGCTTTGGAATTTAATAGTCCAATTAAATATTTTATAATTTCAATTATGTCCTCTTTTGTTAAGACTTTTATTTCGTCTGGAATGTTAAGATTTAATTTTTGATTCATTCTGAATCTTCCAACTTCTCCAAGATCATAACGTTTGTCGGAGAAGAATAATTTATCAATAACATCCCTTGCAGTTGCTTCGTCAGGAGGTTCTGCACTTCTGAGCAATCTGTATATGTGGAATATAGCTTCTTTTTCCGAATTACACGGGTCTTTTTGAAGCGTATTATAAATTATTTCGTATTCTGTTATTTTTTGTCCTTCTTTGTGAAGCAAAATAGTTTTTGCACCAGATTCAACGATTAAGTCAATATGATGATTTTCTAAAATTGTTTCACGGTCAAGAACAACTTCAGTACGTTCGATAGAAACAACTTCTGCTGTATCTTCGTCAACAAAATCTTCGAACCATGTTTTTACAACGCGAGCAGCAAGACGTCTTCCGACGAGTTTTTTAAGTGCAGTCTTTGAAACTTTTACTTCGTCAGCCAGACCAAAAATCTCAAGTATATCTTTGTCGGTTTCAAAACCAATTGCACGCAACAAAGTTGTAACCGGCAATTTCTTCTTTCGGTCAATATATGCATACATCACAGCGTTTACGTCTGTTGCAAATTCAATCCATGAACCCTTGAAAGGTATAATTCGGGCTGAATACAACTTTGTTCCATTTGCATGAACAGAATGACTGAAAAATACACCCGGAGATCTGTGCAACTGAGAAACAATAACTCTTTCGGCACCATTTATTACAAATGTTCCTGTCGGCGTCATGTATGGAACTGCACCAAGCCATACATCTTGTACCGAAGTTTCAAAGTCTTCATGTTCCGGATCAGTACATGAAAGTTTCAACTTCGCCTTTAAAGGTACACTATAGGTTAATCCTCTTTCAATACATTCCTGAATGCTGTATCTAGGAGGTTCAAAAGAATAATCAAGGAAGTCCAATACAAAAGTATTTCTTGTATCAGTAATTGGAAAATTTTCCTTGAAAACCTGATATAAACCTTCTTTTTTTCTTTGTTCTGAATTGGAATCTACTTGAAAGAACTCTTTAAACGATTCTATTTGAATTTCCAGAAAATCCGGATACTGTAATTGCTTTTTAGTTGTCGAAAAACTAATTCTTTGTTTTTTTCTAATTGCCATTTGTGGAATAATTAAATATGAACCTAAACATTAACAACGAAAGGTTTAAAACCCAAAATTGGGTTTTAAACCTGTAGAGTTTACAACTAAAGTTGTTTATTTAAGTTCGACTTCAGCACCAGCTTCTTCTAACTGAGCTTTAAGTGCGTTTGCTTCGTCTTTGCTAACACCTTCTTTGAGTGTTTTTGGAGCTTCATCAACGAGGGCTTTTGCTTCTTTAAGACCTAAACCTGTTAATTCTTTTACTAACTTAACGATTTGTAATTTTTGAGCACCAGCTGATTTAAGAATTACATCAAATTCGGTTTTTTCTGCTGGAGCTTCTTCACCTACTGCACCACCAGCTACTGGTCCTGCTACTGCTACTGCGGCTGCTGCGGGTTCAATACCGTATTCTTCTTTTAAAATATCAGCTAATTCGTTTACTTCTTTAACAGTCAGGTTAACTAATTCTTCTGCTAACTTTTTAAGATCTGCCATTTTTCTAAAATTTTAACTTGTTATAACATTTAATTTTTACTCTCTTTCGGATAAGGTTTTAACTAAACCACCCAATAAGTGCTTTCCTGATTGTAACTGACCAAGAACTTTCTTCATTGGTGATTGTAACAACATAACAATATCACCGATAAGCTCTTCTTTAGACTTCAAGGATGCTACTACATCAAGCTGATTTTCGCCAATAAAAGCAGATTCTGCTAAAAATGCTGCTTTAAATTTTGGCTTATCGCTTTTTTTATTCAGCTCCTGTATTAATTTTCCGGGAACGTTTGCAACTTCGCAAAACATTACAGCGGAGTTTTCTTTAAGAGCATTATAAATACCTGAATAATCGCGTCCTGTTCTTTCAAGAGCCTTCTTGAAGTAAGTATTTTTTACTACAACCAGCTTAATACCTTTCTCGAAACATTTTTTTCTTAGCTCAAATGTTTGTTGAGCATCAAGACCTGAGAGATCAGTTATATAAAACTGATTATACTCCTCTATGGTCGCTTTTAAGCTTTCGATTAGGGCATTTTTATCTTCTCGTTTCATAACCGGTTCTTTCTAATTACTAGTTAAAAGACTTGGGATCAATTTCTATTCCGGGACTCATGGTACTGGAAAGGAAAATACTTTTAATGTATGTACCTTTCGCTGCAGCCGGCTTTAATTTTATTATAGTCTGAACGATTTCCTGTGCATTTTCAACAATTTGTTGAGGCGCAAAAGATACTCTTCCTATACCGGCATGTATTATACCATATTTGTCAACCTTAAAATCAATTTTCCCTTTTTTTACCTCTTCAACGGCTTTTCCAACATCCATAGTAACAGTTCCGGCCTTGGGATTAGGCATCAAGCCGCGAGGACCTAAAATTCTACCTAATTTACCAATCTTTGCCATTACTTGCGGCATTGTGATAATAATATCAACGTCTGTCCAACCTCCTGATATCTTTTCGATATAATCATCCAAACCAACGTAATCTGCACCTGCATCTTTTGCTTCTTGTTCCTTGTCTGGAGTACACAATACCAACACGCGAACAGTTTTTCCTGTTCCGTGTGGAAGAGTTGCTATACCTCTTACCATTTGATTGGCTTTTCTTGGATCTACTCCCAAACGGACATCAATATCAACAGATGCATCAAACTTGGTGTAAGTTATATCTTTCACAAGTTTTGCCGCTTCTTGAATGTCGTACTTCTTGCCCTTTTCGATTTTAGCCAAAGCTTCTTTTCTTTTCTTGCTTATTCTTGCCATTTCAAAAAGTACTTTAATTATTTTTTAATCGGAGATTCACCCTTGATGGTAACCCCCATACTTCTAGCTGTGCCGGCAACCATACTCATTGCTGATTCTAATGTAAATGCATTTAAATCTCGCATCTTATTCTCAGCAATTTCCTTCACCTGATCCCATGTTATTGATCCTACCTTATTTCTGTTCGGTTCGGATGAGCCTTTCTTTATCTTGGCCATTTCCATTATTTGAACAGCTACAGGTGGATTTTTAATAATGAAATCAAAAGATTTATCGGAGTAATATGTTATTACTACCGGTAAAATTTTTCCGGCTTGATCCTGAGTTCTACCGTTAAACTGTTTGCAGAACTCCATAATATTAAGCCCTTTTGATCCCAATGCAGGTCCCAAAGGTGGAGAAGGATTGGCGGCACCCCCTTTTACTTGTAGCTTAATAATACCACTAATTTGTTTTGCCATAGCTTTTTTTCTTAAATAAAAGATTACTCTTTTTCAACCTGCATGAATTTCAATTCAAGAGGAGTTTTTCTTCCAAAAATCTTTACACTTACTATCAACTTCTTCTTCTCCTCATGAACTTCCTCCACGATACCACTGAAACCATTAAACGGTCCATCTATAACCTTTACTGCCTCTCCAACAAAAAATGGAATACTCACGTCTTCAACATTTTCCGATAATTCATCAACCTTTCCTAAAATTCTCGCAACTTCTTCGGGTCGTAAAGGTACAGGCTTTCCGTCGGTTCCCATAAAACCTATTACTCCGGGGATTCCTTTTAATATGTGCTCTATTTCACCGTCTAAAGCAGCATGTATCAGAATATAACCCGGCAGGTAATTTCTTTCCTTCTGAATAGGTTTTCCTTTCCGCAACTGATATACCTTCTCTGTCGGTATAAGTACTTGTGAAACTTGTTCTTCAAGTTTCAACTTTGCTATTTCAGCCTCAATATACTCTTTCACCTTCTTTTCCTTCCCACTTAAGGCTCTTACAACATACCATTTTTTTGCTATTTCACTCATAGCCGACAAAGAAATTTAGTTTTGGATAATTAAATTTTAATAAAACAGACCGTAGATTAAACTTAATAATTCTTTGAACGAAAAATCCATTAAGAATACTACTACGGATATTATCAAGGAAGCAACCATTACCACAACTGCACTGCTTTGTAATTCTGACAACTTAGGCCAGGTTACTTTGTGCACCAATTCATTGTACGTTTCAACGAAATATGTCTTAATTTTATTCATCTTATTAAGAATAACTTTGCACGGGAGGAGCGACTCGAACGCCCGACACTCGGTTTTGGAGACCGATGCTCTACCAACTGAGCTACACCCGTAAAAAGTGAGAAAGAATTATAATTCTTTCTCACCAATTTATTATTAGTCAATTACTTCTGTAATCTGACCTGCACCTACTGTACGGCCTCCTTCGCGGATAGCGAATCGTAAACCAACATTCAAAGCTACAGGGTAAATCAATTCTACTGTAATTGATACATTATCACCAGGCATTACGATTTCAACACCTTCAGGAAGAAGTATTTCACCTGTAATGTCCAAAGTTCTGAGGAAGAATTGTGGACGATAGTGATTTTTAAATGGAGTGTGACGACCTCCTTCTTCTTTCTTCAAAACGTAAATCTCAGCTTTGAATTTTTTGTGTGGTTTAATTGAACCGGGAGCAGCAATTACTTGACCTCTCTTTACTTCATCTTTATCAACACCACGTAATAATAAACCTACGTTATCACCAGCTTCGCCTCTATCAAGAATTTTACGGAACATTTCAACACCGGTTACAACAGTCTTACGTGCATCAGTTCCTAAACCAATAATGTGAACTTCGTCTCCGGTTTTAACAACACCTGTTTCAATACGACCAGTAGCAACTGTACCACGACCGGTAATTGAGAATACGTCTTCAACAGGCATAAGGAATGGTTTTTCGTTATCACGTGGAGGAATTGGAATCCATTCGTCAACTGCTGCCATTAATTCTTCAACTTTTGCTTCCCATTTTGGCTCGCCATTTAATGCTCCTAATGCAGAACCTCTGATAACAGGAGTATTATCGCCGTCAAATTCGTAGAATGATAATAAATCACGAACTTCCATTTCAACGAGCTCTAATAATTCTTCATCGTCTACCATATCAACTTTGTTGAGGAAAACAACGATTTTAGGAACGTTTACCTGACGAGCGAGAAGAATGTGTTCGCGAGTTTGAGGCATAGGACCGTCAGTTGCTGCAACAACAAGAATTGCACCATCCATCTGAGCAGCTCCTGTTACCATGTTCTTTACATAGTCAGCGTGACCTGGACAGTCAACGTGTGCATAGTGACGTGTTGCTGTTTGATACTCAACGTGAGCAGTGTTAATAGTAATACCTCTTTCTTTTTCTTCAGGAGCATTGTCAATTTGATCAAAATCAACAACCTGAGATAAACCTTTTTTTGCTAATACCTTTGTAATAGCTGAAGTTAAAGTGGTCTTACCATGGTCAACGTGACCAATTGTTCCGATATTTACGTGTGGTTTCGACCTTTCAAATTTTTCTTTAGCCATGGTCTAAAATAATTAAATATTAATAATTAAACTTTAATCACTAAAATAATAAAAAAATTGAGCCAATGATGGGAATTGAACCCATGACCTCTTCCTTACCAAGGAAGTGCTCTACCACTGAGCTACATTGGCACTTGAGCGGGAAACGAGACTCGAACTCGCGACCCTCAGCTTGGAAGGCTGATGCTCTACCAACTGAGCTATTCCCGCCTCGCATGTTGTGGGGGGAGAAGGATTCGAACCTCCGAAGGCTTCCGCCAACAGATTTACAGTCTGCTCCAGTTGACCGCTTTGGTATCCCCCCTTTACAAAAAATTGAGCCGGTGGACGGACTCGAACCGCCGACCGGCTGATTACAAATCAGCTGCTCTACCAACTGAGCTACACCGGCCAATCTTTATAAAAATAATTCATACATTTTAAAGAACATTCCCCCGTTCAAAAGGGACTGCAAATGTATGAATTATTATTTTATTATCAAAATATTTTTTAATTTTTTTTTATTTTTTTTATCCCCTTTGTTTTTCTTTGATTTTTTTTAACTGTCGCCTTAATGCTTCCGTTGCTAAATCTACTGCTTCTTCAAATGTCTTTGCTTGTTTCTTCGCAAAAACATCGTTAGCTTTTGGAATATTAATCTTTATTTCTGCAACTTTATTCTCCTTTTCTTCCGAATTTTCAAGTCGCAGAATAACATCTGCATCTAAAATGTCTCCGGCAAATTGCTCTAATTTACCAACTTTTTGTTCGATATAAGCTAAAAGCTTTTTGTCTGCGTCGAAACGCACTGATTGAATTTTAATGTTCATAGCTGACTCCTTTCTTTTTATGCTCTTGGATGAGCTTGTTTATATACTGTTTTTATTTTAGCAAAGGTATTATGTGTATAAACTTGGGTTGCTGCTAAACTTGAATGTCCTAACAATTCCTTTATGGCATTCAAATCTGCTCCGTTATTTAACATGTGTGTAGCAAATGTATGTCGTAATACATGCGGCGATTTCTTATCCAAGCCTGTTACCATTCCCAAATAATGTTTTACCTTATTATACACAAATTTAGGATACATTGGTTCCCCATTATCTCGCACAAATACATAAGATTCTGTTCCTGTATCAAAACCATTTGCTCCCTTAATTTTTAAATAATCATCGTATACATTAATAACATAGGTATTCAACGGGCAAATTCTTTCCTTATTTCTTTTTCCTAAAATTTTTATGGTCGAAGACGCTTTATCAATGTCTCGATGCTTTAGGTTTATAAGCTCGGATAAACGCATACCCGTAATATAAAACAGTTCAATCATGAACCTGTCTCTGATACCACTGAAATCATCACTAAAATAATTTTTACTGCTACTTTCCAATTGTACCATTGAAGCCTCACTGACAAATTCGGGTAATCGCTTTTTCAATTTTGGTTTTGTTATTCTGGCCATGGGATCTCCTACAAATCCATGGTATTTCTTTAAGTAATTTATGTATGTTTTGAGGGAAGATAATTTACGATTTATACTACGACTTGACACCGACAATTCATTGAGATCGTATATCCAAGCTCTTATATTTTGGTATGTCAAAATTTCTTGTTCTGTTATTTCTATATTCCCATTACAACAAAAATCCATAAACTGTTCAATATCAGTTTGGTATGATTTTATTGTATGCTTGGAATATCGCTTTTCGTTTTGAAGGTATTTAAAAAAAAGATCAACTTTCATACTAATCTCCACAAATCTTTTGTATTGATTAATACGAAAAGTTGATTAAATTGTTACAAAATCCAATAAAAAATTAATTCTGTTGTTGTTTATTCAACAATTGTTGAATGTAAATAGCTTTTAATTTCTGCTGACGTTTTGTTACAGATGGTTTTTCGTAAGCCTGACGTCTTCTTAATTCCATTACAACACCAGTTTTTTCAAATTTTCTTTTGAAACGTTTTAATGCTCTATCAATGTTTTCGCCTTCTTTAACAGGTACAATTATCATTTCTTCAAAATTTTATGTTACATTTATTTTTCAGGGCTGCAAAATTAAAACAAATTTTTTACCGTTCAAAACTATTATAAGAAATTTTTTAATAATTTTTCTTTTTATAAACAACTTAATATTTATTTACTTTGCATAAAAATATAACTTATGACCCTTATTAAATCTATTTCAGGAATTAGAGGAACTATTGGAGGTAAAACAGGAGATAATTTAACCCCGTTTGATATTGCAAAATTTACCTGTGCTTTTGGATCATGGTTAAAAAAGCAAAGTTTTAATAACAAGTCTGTTGTTGTCGGCCGTGATGCCAGACCATCCGGTTTTATGGTCGAGAGCATTGTTACCTCTTGCCTGTCTTCAATGGGATTTGATGTAATTAACATCGGCCTAGCAACCACTCCTACTGTTGAAATTGCAGTAACTGCTGAAAATGCCTGCGGAGGTATCATTATTACTGCAAGTCATAATCCTGTTCAATGGAATGCTTTGAAATTATTGAATCATAATGGAGAATTTCTTAATGCTACAGATGGCGAAGAAGTATTAAAGATTTCCGAATCATTAGATATAGAATTTGAAACAATAAATAATCTTGGTAAAATTATCAACAAAAGTGGTTATGAATTTATTCATGCTGATTTAATTACAAAACTTACGCTCGTTAACACAGAAGCAATTAAAAAAGCAAATTTCAAAGTTGCTATTGATTGTGTTAACTCTGTTGGAGGTATTGCCTTACCGGTTTTACTAAAAAAACTTGGCATTGAACAAATTTTTGAATTATATTGCAATCCTAACGGTCAATTTCCGCACAATCCCGAGCCATTGCCCCAAAATCTAAAGGATATTAGCAACTTCGTTGTTCAGAATAAAGCTGATGTTGGTTTTGTCGTTGACCCTGATGTTGACAGACTCGCCATTATTTGCGAAGACGGAACAATGTTTGGTGAAGAATACACTCTTGTTGCAGTTGCCGATTATATTTTATCGAAAAATTCCGGAAATACAGTTTCAAATCTTTCTTCTACACAGGCTCTTAAAGATTTAACAGAATCTTACGGCGGTAAATATTTCTCTGCTGCTGTAGGTGAAGTTAACGTAGTGGCAAAAATGAAAGAAGTAAATGCAATTATCGGCGGTGAAGGTAATGGCGGTGTTATTTTCCCTGATTTACATTATGGCCGGGATGCTCTCGTGGGAATTGCATTGTTCTTATCTCTATTAGCCGAAAGAAAAATTAAAGTTTCTGAATTACGAAAAACCTATCCAGATTACTTTATATCAAAAAATAAAATTGAACTTTTACCCGGAACTGATCTCGAAAATATTCTCAATCTTGTTAAAGATAAATTCTCAGAATTTCCAAACGATACATGCGACGGATTAAAAATTATGTTCCCCGAAAAAAAAGAATGGGTTCATCTCAGAAAATCAAATACCGAACCCATCATTCGTATTTATGCCGAAAGTACATCTTTAACCGATGCCGACAATCTTGCTAAGAATTTTCTTGATTTAATCAGAAACTTGATTTAAAGTTAAATGTTTTTTTTCGACAAATTAAGCTGTTTTTAACCTCTGCATGTCCCATAGTGGAGGATTCTTTATTAGAACGGTCTCTGCCACAACTTCATAAACAACATGCAAGTTTTCCATTGAATCTTTAAATTTTCGTTTTACCATTCTCCCGTCAACTACCATTTCTGTGCCTTTCATAATTTTTGCAGCATTACGTTCTGCTAGTTCGTTCCATGCAACCACACTATGATACTGAATATCTTCTATCTTTTTATTATTCAATATAATTGTATCAACAGTTTTCAATGTAAAACTTAATCTTGTTGAATTTTTTTGTCCGCTTTTGAGTATAGGTGTACTGCTAACAACACCTATTAAATGTATTCTGTTATTCAAATTCATAATCAAAAAAATTTAAAAAGCTCTTCCCCTGTTTTTTTCGGGGAAAAGCTTAATTATTCACTAACTTGCTTTATTAACTCGATTACGACAAATTATGTCTTGTACATGAATCTCCATGTCATAACGTTTTAGTCCTCTTTTGTCAGTGTAATTATTGTTTCTCAGTTTTCCTAAAATTACTACCTCTGTCCCCTTTGAGCATTTTTTTTCTACAACTTCTGCAACTTTATTCCACGCAACTACCGTAAACCATTGAGTAGTTTCTTTACCCTTGCTCCCGAAAAACTCAGTTGTTGCTACCGAAAATTTTGCCACTTTCACATTGTTTTTTAAAACATAGATTCTCGGATCAGAACCTAAATTACCAATTAACTGTACATGATTTCTCAAATTCATAACTCACAAATTTTAAATTAAATACTTTTTAATTACACTATGCTCTTTGATTACTTTGTTCGTTATTATGTCTTTCAATCTCGAAACGATAATTTCTGTATAAAATACTTTCTGCCATAACTTCTGAAATTTTACGTATATTACCGCTTCTATCGGTAAAAGATGTAGTTACGAGACTTCCATTAATAATGACTTCATCTCCTTTACACAACCTTTCTTGAGCTATTTCAGCGTTTTTTCCCCAGGCAGTTACATTAAACCAGGTTGTAACTTTTACAAATTGTTTTTTTTCTTCACCAGCTCTTTTTATCAGATTTAATTCATCTGATGCAACCGTAAAACGTGCCATTTTTTTGCCATTTTTAAATTCTTTGATAATTGGATCTGCTCCTAAATTTCCTATCACCTGCACACGATTTCTAATTTTCATAACTTTAAATTTTAAAATTCAACACAAAATCAACTTCACTGAAACTACCTGTTTACCAGACGTTTTCGATGCAAAGATCTGATGACATTTTACCTTGATTCGGTATTTTACCGTTTATTTTCGAATAAATTTTGTTTGTCGTCGCTTACACTCATTTACAAACGCTTTTATCTTTCATTTTCAGCGTTTTATGTGAATTAAATTTTGAATTTATTATTTGTTTTTATCTTTTTATTTCTAATTATCTACCTGTAAAGTATCATTTTACTAAAAAAATATTGTTTGAAAAAATATTTTTATATTAAAAGGTTTAAAACCTAAATTATATAAGTCGTTTAGAATGGTTTCTGTTAAAATAATTTTTGTGTGAAAACAATAACAACTTAAGAATACTAAATTGGGCATTTTAATAAAACTTAATTTGAAATAATTTTTTAATTTGTTTGGTTTATTTAAATATGTTTTTAAATAAAAAATAAATATTCTGTTAAGAATAAAAGAAGGATTTAAAAAATCTACTTAGGTATAGAATAAAAAATTAATTATTTTTT
>LUZK01000163.1:2934-3365 GCA_001603595.1 Bacteroidales bacterium Bact_19 | reverse complement strand
GAAAAAGAACTTATTTCGGTATTTTCCGGTAGAAAGATTTCAGGACTAAATTCTAGTTCTATTCCCGTACAGGCTGGATATGTTGTAAAACTAAGCTCGGGAATAGGTAAAATCTCTATGCTGAAATCAATGGAATTACTGCAACCGGATTCTCCCTGTACATAAAATTCAATATTTTGTATTCCCGTACTTTCAAACTGCCAATTAATGTTTTGACCTACAATCGTATCCTGTTGATTTATAATCCATTTCCATAAAACAATTTCTTCAGTAGAAGTACTGTTATCGAAAAACAAAGTATTACTTCCGAAACAGAAATTTTCTGCAATAAAGTCAGGTTCAGGAGCTGTGCCGACTATTGAAATAAATATTGAATCAACTGCTGTGCAATTATTTTCGTTTGTTACTGTTAATTTTTGCCATCCGCTTTC
>LUZK01000163.1:0-2828 GCA_001603595.1 Bacteroidales bacterium Bact_19 | reverse complement strand
CATTTTTAAGATAATTTTCCGAATCTGTACTTCCGTCAGACCATTCATAAAAATAAGTTCCTATTAATCCAGGATTTACTAATATAGAATCCCCTGCACAAATTATATAAGAGTTTTCAATGTTAATTGTAGGGAAAAAAACATTTATTGTATCATAATGAGTTCTACCAAAATAATCTTTTGCCGATGCCCAATATTGCCCGCTTTGATTTACATTAATGCTTTGAGTGGTTTCTCCTGTTGACCATTGAAAATCTGTAAAACCCTCCGGAATAGAGATAGTTGTGTCGCAAAATCCATAATTAACATAAATATCGGGACCTAATGTAAATTCAGGGGTATATTTATCCATAAGGTAATTCTCAACTAAAATTCTGTCTTCTGTTGATAAATTATTATTATAAATAATCAATTCTGTAATATCTCCGTTAAAAAATTTATTCAAACCATAATCTGTACCTAAAATTAAAGAATTTAAACTATTTGAACCAACAACATTACTAGAACCTTTAAGAATCCCATTATCATAAATCTTGGAGGTTAAATCGAAAATTAAACTACTAACAGTTAATTTATCAGTAATAGTTTTATTATAACTTAATCCAATTCCAATTCCTCCTGCATAGATTGCTAACGTTTCATTATTATAAGGATAATAAAAAGTAATTCTTTTACTTGATTCACTACCATCAAAAACATTTTGAGCTTTAGAAACGAATTTTTTCCAAACAATAAAGATTGTTAAAGGTTGATCTAATTGATCTGCATAATTTAAAAATAAGTAATCGTTAATTCCATCAAATCTAATGGCCGAATAATTATTATATATAGGCCCAGTTTTTATAGGCTGATTATTAATATTAGATTGTGAAAGATTGTTTCCATTTAGCGAAATGTCTGGCCAAATACTTACATTATCATTTGAAACAACAGCACTATCTCCAATATACCAGCCGATTAAATATTGGTTAGGAATTTGGGAAAAATTTTTTGTAATATAAAATAAAAAAAACAATGTTATAGATATTATATATTTCATTAGGTTATAAATCTGTTTTATTATTATTTGTCAAATATACAAATTTTTTTATTGTTAAACAGTTAAAAAATAATTTTATTTTTGCATTATAAATATATTGTGAAACATGAAAGCATTAATTACTGGAGCAGATGGATTTATAGGTTCGCATTTAACGGAATTTTTATTAGAAAAAGGATATCATGTACGAGCTTTATCTTATTACAATTCTTTTAATAATTGGGGTTGGTTAGAGGGCTTGTCCAATAACAATTTAGAAGTTGTGAGTGGAGATATTCGCGATTCTAATTTTTGTAAAATAATTACTAAAGATATTGATATTGTATTTCATTTAGCAGCTTTGATAGCTATTCCTTATTCATATCTTGCTCCTGAATCATATATTGATACAAATATTAAAGGAACTTTAAATATATGTCAAGCATCTAAGGATAATAAAGTAAGCAGAATTTTGGTTACTTCTACAAGCGAAGTATATGGAAGTGCTCTTTATGTGCCAATTGATGAAAAACATCCAAAACAGCCACAATCACCTTATTCTGCTTCAAAAATTGGAGCTGATGCAATTGCTTTAAGTTTTTACTTAACCTATGATCTTCCGTTGACTATAGTTAGGCCGTTTAATACCTACGGGCCTAGACAATCTGCCAGAGCTATTATTCCAACAATAATTAGTCAATTAATTAGTGGATATAAAAAAATTAATATTGGAGATTTATCTCCGACAAGAGATTTTACTTTTGTTAAAGATACGTGTAAAGGTTTTTGGGAAATATCTAATTGCGATAAGGCAATTGGACAAGAAATTAACATTTCAAGCAATTATGAAGTATCCATTAAAGATTTGATTGAAAATATTTTAAATATTTTAAATATTGAAGTTAGTATTGTTCAAGAAAAAACGAGACTCAGGCCACAAAAATCCGAAGTAAAAAGGTTATGGGGTGATAATACAAAGATTAAAAAATTAACAGGATTTACTCCGGATTATAGTTTAGAAGAAGGATTGAGAGAAACCATAGAATGGTTTAAGGTTCCTTCTAATTTAATAAAATATAAACCAGATATTTATAATTTATAATTACAAAGTAATGAAAATAACAATAACTGGTAATGAAGGATTTGGCGGAAGACATTTATCTAAAAGATTAGTAGATTACGGATATGAAATAGTTAAATTAGACTCTTCCTTAGGTTTGGTAATAACAGATAAAGAATCTTTCAAAATTTCTTTTGATAGTGAAATAATAGTACATCTGGCAGCAAAAACATACGTTCCAGAATCTTTCACCAGTCCATTTGATTTTTATTATTTAAATTATATCGGTATACTTAACGTTTTAGAAACTGCTAGAATATATCATTCTATGGTTATTTTTATTAGTACTTATGTTTTTGGTATTCCAGAAAAAATGCCAATTACTGAAGATCACAAGGCTGACTTCTTAACCCCCTACTCTAAAAGCAAATTATTATGCGAGAACTTATGCAAGGTTTATATTAAAGATTTTGCAATTCCGGTTTTTATATTTCGCCTTTTTAATATTTATAGACCGGGGCAAGATAACAGATTCTTAATTAAATCAATTTTAAATCAAATGAAAAATGCTTATGAAAAGTTAAAAGATCCAAAGCCAAAACGAGATTATTTATTTGTATTTGATTTTGTTGAAGCTATTTTTAAAGAAATAATATACTTTAATTTTGACTTTGATATTATTAATTTAGGCACAGGAAAATCATATTCAGTAGAGGCAATTGTCGAAATTATAAGTAATAGTACTAATAG
>LUZK01000070.1 GCA_001603595.1 Bacteroidales bacterium Bact_19 | reverse complement strand
CCCGGTTTAATCTGTGGAATTGTAATTTCCATGTTTATGTTTTCTTCGGTGTGATAATGAACATTTATTGGGTGAGTAAGAGGGATTATTTCATCATTTTTTTGCTCAAAAGTTTTTACAACAAGAGTAATATTTTTAGGTAATGGCGGAGCATATTTTATTCTAAATATATCATCAAGACCAACGCTTCCTTTTCTGTTTGATGAAATATATCCATCTATTCCCGGAGTTAACCAATACAAAGCGAAATCATCTCCTGCTGAATTTATTGGATGTTTTAAATTTTCAGGATAGTTCCACTGATTTTTTTCACCGCGAGTTTTAAATATGTCAAGTCCACCATATCCTGCATGTCCATTACTGGAGAAATTGAAATTACCTTCGCTATCGAATCCTGGAAACATTTCTTTTCCCGTAGTATTTATCTTCGGACCACAATTTTTGGGGTCAGCCCATTTACCATCGCTACGTTTTACTGAATAAAATATATCTGTTTCACCTAAGGATCCTGGCATGTCTGACACAAAATACATTACATTTCCATCAGGAGACAGAACCGGATGCCCTGTTGAATAAAGATCAGCATTGTTATGTTCAAATGGTACAGGTTCTCTCCATTTACCATTATCAAATTTTGATGAATAAATTTCTAATCTGATAGTATAAATTTCTTTTTCTTCAATAAACCAGGATGTAGGGTCAGGATTTGATGGTTTTTGAGTTAATTTAACAAGTTTTGTCCTTGTAAAATAAAGAGTGTTGGTATTTTGATCGAAATATCCTGGACTATTATGAAAATCTTGAGTTATCCCTTCCAACAGTTTATAGTTTTCTAGATCACCATTTTTATTTATATCTGCAGAATACATTTTTACAAAATTATTACCCGTCCAACCATACATATCACGCTGAGATAGACTTTGATTTGGCTCAATTCTGTCGGTGCTGAATAATACCTTATTGTCTTTGAA
>LUZK01000069.1 GCA_001603595.1 Bacteroidales bacterium Bact_19 | reverse complement strand
TTTTCTCCAAAATACAAAAATAGCAAAAAAAATAATAAATTGAAAAAATTTGTAAAATATTTTAAAATATAATTAAATTATTTTTCTACTTTTGTTAGTTAATTAAACATAAAAGCTATGAAAAAGTTTAAATTTTACATTAGTATTTTAGTTGCAATATCAATTTTTGCAGTATCGTGTACAAAAAACAACGCAACACACATCCCTAAAGATGCCTTTGCTGTAATGGTAATTGATGGAAAAGAATCTGCAAAAGTTTTTGACACTAAAACTTTGACAGAAAACGAAGAATACAAAAATGCAGTCAAGGAAGTTGAAAGCATGAGTAAAAAGTTAGCTGAACTTTTGGAAAAAATAGCTAAAAACCCTGATGCCTCCGGAATTTTATTGACTAAAAAAATTTATGCTTTTACTCAATTTAACAAAGACGCCATTACAGTTGGAACAATAATCCCAATTAACAAAAAAACTCTTGAAGAAAATATTGATTTGGTAAGCAAAGAGTTAGGATTCCCAATTGGAATGTTAATAAAAGAAAAAAATAAAATTAAATATGTAGAGGCAGACCCAAGTACCGTTTTAGGCTGGAATAAAGACATATTTATTTTATTGTATTCGGAAGCAAATAATTTGAATTTTGATTCATTGGAAAAACTAATGAATTTAAAAGAATCTGAATCAATTATGTCGGACAAAGACTTTAAAAATTTCCATAAAAACTGTAAAGCATTTAATATATGGGTATCTTCAAATATAATCGAAAAAATTGATATAGAAAAAGAAGCTATTACTGAATTCCAAAAATTAACAGGTATTGACCTAAAAAACAACTACGGGCATTTTATTATAGATGTTCAAAAAGGTGAAGTTTCATTTACAGCTAAAATGCGTTTTAATGAAAGTATACAAAACCTCGACCAGAAAAAAATTATGGAAAATTTCGACAAAATAAGCGAATTACTGGAAACCAAATTTGGAAAAATCATAGATTTAATTTCTGTGCTTTCAAATAAAAATACCAACGATACAATTGATGAAATTGATTACAACTCAGAAATATCGGAAGAAGAATGGGAAGAACTAATCAATAGTGGAATCTAAAATGAAAATTGAATTTTTTAATGTTATTCCTGCTCCAATTCCTGAAAACGATATTACTAATTCTGAGATTTGGAACAGGAATTTTTCTTTAAACTCTTCAAACAATTATTTGATTTACGCCGAATCAGGTAAAGGTAAAACTACCTTTGTGAATATTATTTTCGGCTTACGAAAAGATTATTCCGGTAAAGTATTCATTAACTCAAACGATACAACAAAACTAAACAAATCTGAATACTCTGAACTGAGAAAAAAAAAATTAAGCATTGTTCCTCAAGGATTATTGCTATTTAATGAACTGAGTCTAATCGAAAATCTTAAAATAAAAAATAAACTTACAGAGTTTCATACAGAAGAAAAAATCCATGAAATGATTTCAGCACTTGGGCTTTCAGGAATGGAAAATAAGCCGGTCGGTAAAATGTCCTTTGGCCAACGGCAAAGAGTCGCCATAATTAGAGCACTTTGTCAACCTTTTGAGTTTATTTTACTTGACGAAGCCTTTAGCCACCTCGACGAAAATAATGCCCTCAAAGCAATGGAATTAATAAAACTGGAAGCAAAAAGACAAAATGCAGGTATAATACTTACATCCCTAAAAGATAACTACAACGATGAATTTATAAAAATACGAGTTTGATGGTTTGGAAAATTTTGAAACATAATATAAAAGCATCGCAGCTGGCAGGTATTTTTTTCGGTTTAATGATTGGGACATTCATTATTTTTGCAGCAATATCTTTCTTTATAGATGTAAAGCCCATCTTTGATGATAAGCAAAGTTTCTGGAAAGATGAATATATAATTATTAACAAAAAAATCACACTTGGTGATACCTATTCCCAAATATCAGACAGTAGAAAAGATAAACCATTATTTAATACAGAAGAAATAGCTAACATTCGAAAGCAAAGTTTCGTCAAGGATGTTGCGGAATTTACCCCCTGTTCGTTTATGGTAAGTGCATATACCGATTTGAATTCGCCTTTGGCAGGTTTCTACACCGATTTGTTCTTCGAATCTGTTCCCGATAAATATATTGACGTAAATTACAATGATTGGAATTGGCAAGAAGGAGATAATTTTATTCCCACAATTTTGCCAAAGGTTTATTTAAATCTCTATAATTTCGGATTTGCTCAAAGTCAAAATTTACCTCAAGTTTCCGAAGACGGAGCAGGAATGGTAGAGTTTAACATCATCATCGAAGGACAAAATAAACAACAAAAATTTAAGACACGGATTGTCGGTTTCTCAGAAAGTATTAACACCATACTTGTTCCAAAATCTTTTATTGATTGGGCAAATGCTAATTTCGGAAACGACCCTCATCCAAAACCAGGAAGACTAATTGTTATTGCAAAAGACCCCGCAAGTTCAGAATTAGCCGATTTTATCGAAAAAAACAATTATGACGTTATCAAAAGTGAACTTAGCAACAGCAAAGCATTGGCATTTCTCAAACTAACAACAGGAATAGTATTTATTATCGGTATGGTTATAATCCTACTGGCTTTAGCTATGATGGTAATTTCCTTGCAACTACTTTTAACAAGAAATTCCGAAAACATTATTAAACTCAACATACTTGGATACACAATCAGTGAAATTGCCAGACCGTATAAGTATTTGATTTCAATACTTTTTTCAGCAACTTTTATATTCTCACTTGTGCCTCTGTTTATTTTTAGAACTTACTATTCCAAAAACTTGATTTTTTTCGGATATCAAAACAGTGCTGAAATTTTTACTTCATTGATATTGCCGGGATTGTTGTTTAATACTATTCTTGTCTTTATGTTGTTTTACCTTATAAATAAAGGTATCGAAAGGATTTTATAGCATTTATTCATTTAAAGTTTAAAAAATTTTAATAGTATTCTATTTGTCGTCTAATATTATAAATTCCTGTATTGTTTTTAGCATCTTTTACCGATACTCTTTTTTCTATCCAATTCGAATCTTGGTCATCAAGATATTCCGTCGTTTTTATAATGTTGAATTCTGAATTTTCAGGAAATATAAATGATGAAAAAATCTCACGGAAATTATCATCATATTTTAATGTGTAAACATAATTAAGTTTTCCGTTTGACAAAATCATTCTGGATATTACTTCCTTTCCTTTGTTTTTATATTTAGTAACGATTATATTTTTTGTTCCGTCATGCATAAAAAGTTCAATTTTGTTTATTCTGCCATATTTATCTTTGTTCATTTTGGAATTTAAAGTTAATTCAATTTGGTTTTCCAAAGCTGATTTGCGTATATTCCTGTTTCCTGAATAAATTACTTCTTCAGCAAGTTGAAATTTATAATCGAAATTTTCATCTATCTTATTTTGATAATATTTCACAGAAACTGGTTTATTCTTTCTATCATATTCAAAAACTTTCTTTTGAGAAGGAACCCCATTTTTATATGCAATTTCTTCGATAAGTTTTAATCCGTCATATTTATAAACGGTAAGATAGGTATTCATAATTCCGGGGGCAAAAAAGTCGGGAAAATAAATATACTTTCTAACTATCTTATTGTCATTATTGTATTCAATCGAAGAATTGTAATACTCACAAGTTTGTGTGTAATACCAGTCAACTGTTGAGATTTCGTTTAAACAAAAATCTTTGTATTTAATTTTACCAATCAGAATTAAGTTGGTTTTTGAAATATCATAAATATTAATAGTCAACAAAGTATCATTAAAATAATAATACACCGAATTTTCCGGCCATAAACAATTTTCTCGGTAAATTGCAAAATTTCTGTAAATCTCAAAACCATTTTGATTAAACTCTACAAAAGGTTTTGCCTGTGAGTTACAATATGAAAACAAATTATCGCCATAATCTTCATACGTATAATTTTCATTTTTTATAATCCCCCAACTTACCCTCTTCACTTTTTTCTGAATTTTTGATTTTAAATCGTATTGTCCAACATCCTTCGGTCAGTAAAACTTTGACTAATAACAAATGTTGTACTGATGAATATAAAAGCAAAAAACACAAATAATGATTTTAACATAACGTGAGTTTTAGTTTGCAAGAGTTGGTAAATATAAAAATTTTCACTAAAATTGCTTTAAAAGATTTGCATAGATGAAAGAAAAAAATTTTTTAAAAACATTTTTATTTATTTTATTAATTGTTTTGCTTTTAACTATTACCATACCATGGTTAATTCCAATATCACAAGCACAAAAACATAAAATTGATTTTAAGCCATTTTATAATTCGGAATTTGTTGAGATTGATGGAGTAAAACTTCATTATCGGACTTGGCTAACAGAAGATAAAAATAAAGGCTGGATATTATTTATTCATGGAATGGGTTCAAGTACATATAGTTGGGAGAATAACACTGTATTTTTTTATCAAAATGATTATAATGTGATTGCCGTTGATGTTCCGCCATTTGGTTACAGCGACAAAAATCCGGAATTAAATAACTCTATTGATGAATTAAGTAAATTGTTGTGGAATTTCACCAAAATTTTTGATAATTCCGGTAAATGGGTATTGATAGGGCATTCAATGGGAGGAGCGATTGTTCAATGTATGAGTGTAATTAAACCTTACAAAGTCAGTAAAACGGTTTTCGTTTCTCCTGCAATGTTTAAAGATTTATCTCCACAAAAAGATTTCAGCAGTTTTATTATTAAAATTCCACTGATTCAAAGAATAATTATAATTATTGGGGATTACTTTATAATCACAGAAAAAAATGTTTCAAAAATGTTGCTTTCTGCTTATGGAAAAGAAGTTCCGCAAGAAACTGTTCGGGAATATTTAAAAACCTTCAATCAAAAGGGATTTACTACGGCTTTTGTAAAGACATTCGGAAATTCAAAAATTATACAAAACGTAAATGGATTAAATTTCAAAACAAAATCTTTACTTTTTGCAGGTGTTAAAGATACCTGGGTTCCTTACGAGAAATACAAAAATATTTACGAGCTTTTTCCTCAAATGAAAACCGTTTTAATTGAAGATGCCGGACATTGCATTATGGAAACTCATCCTAATGAATTTAATAAAATAACATTAGATTTTCTAAGAGAATAAAAAAAGCTGCCCTTAAAAAATCGAGCAGCTCTTTTAAATTCTAAAACGATTGTTCAACTAAAATTTAGTGAATTTAACAACTGTTCTGTTTTCGGTGATTATGATATAAAGCCCTGCAGGAATCTGTTTCAAATCAACTTTATATTTATTTATTGGTAAACTTGAAGAATATATTATTTTGCCTTGTACATCAACAATTTTTATTTGTTGTTCGTTAGGTAGTTCAATATAAATGAATTCATTTGCAGGATTCGGATATATTTTAATTGAAGAAAAATCGCCATCTAAAATTCCAGAACAAATTTCTATAAGAACGTTGATTTCATCGGAAGCAAAACAACCATTATCATCTGTAACAGTTAAGGAGTAATAATAACTTCCGGGTTGAAGTTCATTTGCATTAACAACAATATATGAATCTGTAGAATTATTCGACCATAAGTATTCACTAAAATTTCCAGCCTGTATAGTAACAATATCATTGTGGCAAATGGTTAAATCTTCGCCAAGGTCAAATTCAGGAAGTTCATGAACATTAACAACTATTTCGTCAGAATTTTGACATCCGTTAGCGTCTGTTACAGTAACTGCAAACGGGAAATTTCCGCTATACATTGGCGTAAATGATATAGATTGAGTATTTTCTCCTGTTGACCATAAATAAGATTCAAATTCTCCTGCATAAATATTAACATCATTTCCGGCACAGATATTAATATCATCACCCAAATTTATCTGCGGCAACGAGTTTACAAAAACCTGAACACTTGCTTCGTGGCTTCCGCAAGCATCTGTAACAGTAACATAATATGTACCTTGCTCTGATACTTCGATTGAAGCTGTTGTTTCTTGAGTATTCCACAAATAAGTATCAAAATTCTGACCTGCAGTAATAATTACAGATTGACCTTGGCAAATATATCTGTCGGGACCTAAATCCGGTTGATTTGAAGCAGATACAACCTGAACTTCTACATTTGCAATTTTTGTGCAGCCCTTTGTATCGGTAACAGTTACATAGAAAATTTCATTTTGAGAAGGAGAAACAGTAATTTGAGGGTTTGTTTCATTATTAGACCATGTGTAACTAACTATATTGTTTTCAACTTCAAAAACCAAAGTCCATTTATGCAAAGTACCTACATCACCAATTCCTAAATCGGCGACTTTCAATTTCCAGTCTCCTGTTACCTGTCCTGTTAAATTAGAAAATGTTTGTTCAGGTAAATATGTTCCGGTAAAAGGAGCTTCGGTAGAAGTAATTGTTGTAATGTTTACTGAAGCATTAGGAGAAAACTCTGTTCTTATAAAGTTATCCCCTGTTCCGCCTCTTTTATTTACAAGAATAATCGTACTGTTGTTTGGGGCAATCAATTCGATTTTTAAATCCCCCACATATGTATGAATTAGAGAGTCAATAACAACTTTTTTAAGTACCGAACCAGCCGGATACTCAGAGGAAATTTCAGAAATATTTAATGTTGAAATGACGCCTGAGCTAAGATTATCGGGAATGTTTACAGGAGTAGATGAAGTTTTCTGGAATAAAACATTACCATAAGTTTGTGCATTAGCTGTCAACTCAGTACTTTGTCCTTCACAAATTATTGAATTACCAATAATTTCAACATCAGGATTATTTACTGTTATTGTTTTTACCAGGCTATTATTTGAACCCTCACCATCAATATCAAAATTTATTGCAGCCTCAAAACTATATTCTCCATTCTGACTCATATCAATACTTCCCACACTTATAATCATACTTTGATTTGGGTTCAAAACTCCTGTTATATTTGTATTATATACATAATTTTGTGCTCCTGAAACATTAACAATCAATGCGACATTGTGCTGATTGAAATCAATTGTATTAATTCCTGTATTCTTTATTACAACTTCGATATTTTCCTGTCCATAACAATTATTAATTCCCGGAGACAAAATTTCTTCCACACTTAAATCGTAAGGGCTTTCATTAAAAATCATTATGTTGTCGAGGTGGAAATCGTAATCATTTGCTACAGAGGATTGTCTGAAAGCCTGAAACCCGATTGCTAATCCCTGGTTTGCAAATTGTCCTAACGTAATTTCTAAAGTTTGAAGATTATTATTGAAATTGCTGTTTTTGCCATAAGCTTGTAAAAGTTGCCAAGTATT
Organism: Bacteroidales bacterium Bact_19; assembly: GCA_001603595.1. GTDB lineage: Bacteria > Bacteroidota > Bacteroidia > Bacteroidales > ML635J-15 > Bact-19. The sequence goes on along the minus strand of LUZK01000069.1, from coordinate 64,412 downwards.
TCCGCAATCCAATGAATAGAAAACTCTAAGACTGTCGTTAACTCCCATCCCGTTTGCATAAGCAGCAGTACTGTTATATGCAGTAACTGCCACATCAAATTTTAATTTTGTATATTCCGAACAAATAAATGAAGGACCAATAATCCATTCTCTAATCGGGGAACTGTAAAAATTAACTTTTGCTGTAGTATTAGTCGTACCTCCCACCCCGGTTTTATTTACCCAGGTAGATGTATTTCCTGCAGGAACAACTCCTTGAGCTTCATTCCAACCTGGAAAAACCGTAGATAAATTGCTACCGTTAAAACCGGTAAAATCAACTGATAAAGGAATAAGAACACTCGTATTTGTAAGAGATTGATAAACTGTGTCATTATAACGATAATCATCATTTAAAAGGTCTGTAAATACCATAAAATTATATGTCTGACCTGGGACATTTGCATTTACAGTTGTTGAGAACTCAAATATCGCCGTTTCGCCTGGTTGAATAGGACCATTGAAAATTTCTGTTACAGTAGATTGCTGATTAAAAATAAATTTTATAGGTATATTCTCTTCTACATTAGCTCCGTTATTTTTAATTCGAACTCTGATAATTTGATTAGCTGTTAATCCACATCCATATAACGGACTGAGCAATTCAGTTATGCTTTAGTCATGCTGCATTGTACAAGAACGGTCAAAAACTATTTCGTTCATGGTATTTAGTCTGTAATAATATAGCTGTTCTGCTTGCGTGTCGCCTTTCAAAACAAAATCGAGATATGGAACAAGAATTTGAGCCACTATTTCTTGTTGTTGTTCACGAGTAATTGTAGGGCTTGGGTTCTGTGTTGATTCCCCAAAACTACAATTAAAATTATAATTTGCAAAGTAACAATGCCCACCGCCAACGATACCGACTAAATTTTTACAACTGCTGGCTAAATTCTCATAAATAGGTATTTGATGGTTTGCTGGCGGAGCAACCCCATCATTAACTCCATAAAAAATTAAAGAAGGTACATTTACGTTTGCAGCTGCAGCAATGGCACTCGGATTAGTTTCGGCTGCAGCAAAATTAACCAATGCTGTAAGATTGTTATTATTTGAAGCAGCCAAAAATGAGCTTCCTCCTCCCATAGAATGTCCCATTATTGCACTTGTACCTGATAATTTCTGATAAAATTCTGAACCATAATCTGTATTTAGATTTAATATATAATCATTTAAAAAGCGTAAATCTTCTCCAAATGCTCCATGATTTGGAGAAATACTTCCTTCAGTTCGAGGAAAAGCTATAATATATCCTTTAGGAACAAGCAAATTCCAAAAATTTGCATAAGCATCCCAGGACATAACAAAACCATGACCAAACACCAACAAAGGAAACTCCCCTGCTGCAAATGGTTGATTATCACCCGCTGTTACTGCAGGATAATATATTTCAGTTTGAATTGTTCTGTTTCTTGAAGCATCATAAAAATTATACTGCTTATGTCCTATTGGATAATTTTGTGAAAAAGAGTATAAACAAGTAATATTAAATAAAACTGAAAGTAATTGTCTCATAATTTTTCAATTTAAGTTTACTTTTCAAAAATATAAAATTATTTTTAATTTTCGTACATATTATTCAAATTTTTAACAAGTAAAATAAAAAAATATACATTCAGAAATAATTATAATTTACAAAACATAAAAAAACGCTTATCATACTAAATTTTAAATAAAAGATTTTATAATTTAGAACTTTAAGAGTAAAATTTAAAAATCTTATTTTTGTAAAAACCTGTAAAAATGAAATATAATATTTTCTGGTTTAGAAGAGACCTAAACATTTACGACAATAACGGTCTATATCAGGCGTTAAAGTCCGGTCTCAAAATTATACCTGTTTTTATATTCGATGACGAAATTCTTGATGAACTACCTGTTGATGATCCAAGAGTTAGTTTTATTTATGAAAAACTTTTAGAAATACAAAATAAAATCTCGGAATTTAATTCACAAATTATTATAAAGAAAGGAAAAGTTAAAGGTTGTTTTGAAGAAATTATTAAAAATTATGATATAGATTCTGTTTACTGTAATGAAGATTACGAACCTTATGCCATAAAAAGAGATAATGAATTAAGGAATTTTTTAAATTCAATTGGAGTAAATTTTTATGCTTTAAAAAATCAAGTGATATTTGCAAAAGACGAAATACTTAAATCAGACGGGAAACCTTATACTATTTTTACACCATATAAAAATGCATGGTTAAAAAAATTTAATTCTACTCAAATATCAATATATAAAACAGAGAAATACTTTCACAATTTTGCAGAAATCCCGGTGAAATTTCCCAAATTTGAAGAATTTGGTTTCAAAAAGTCATTGCAGAAAGTTAAAAGTTACAATATTCAAAACATTGAAAAATATCATTTTTACAGGGATTTTCCAGCAATTGACTACGGTACGTATTTAGGTCCACATTTACGATTTGGAACAATAAGCCTACGTGAATTAATTTTAAATTACGGAATCCGAAATAATGTTTTTCTTTCGGAATTAATATGGCGGGAGTTTTTTATGCAAATACTATATCATTTTCCACATTCTGCAACTAAGAATTTTAATTCAAAATACGACAACATTAAATGGATAAACAATGAAAAAGATTTTGAAAAATGGTGTAATGGTGAAACAGGTTATCCAATAGTTGACGCCGGCATGCGTGAACTAAACTCAACTGGATACATGCATAACAGAGTAAGAATGATAGTTGCTTCTTTTCTTGTTAAACATTTATTAGTAGAATGGCAATGGGGAGAAGCTTATTTTGCTTCAAAACTACTCGACTACGAACAATCAAGTAACGTAGGTAATTGGCAATGGGCAGCAGGAACAGGATGTGATGCAGCGCCATATTTCAGAATTTTTAATCCAATTTCTCAGCAAATTAAATTTGACAAAGATTTCGAATACTGCAAAAAGTACATCATTAACTTTAATCCCAACAATTATCTTAACAAAATCATTGACCATAATTTTGCTCGATTAAGAGCATTAGAAACTTATAAAAAGGGCATCTTATAATTGTCTAAATATCAGCATATTACATTTTTTGATAAATAAAATGCATTTTTCCTTGCACAAATCCATAAAATATTTATATATTTACAGATATTTTTTTTGGGGGGTTAAAAATGAATGATAAAATTATAATACTTATTGCTGACGATGAAGAAATAAATCACATGTTTTATCGAGAGATTTTGCCCGATAACAAATTCGAAATAATTATTGCAGAATCAGGTATAGAAGCTCTCGAAAAATTTAATAAATATTCCGGAGAGATTGATTGTATTTTAATGGACATGAAGATGCCGGAGCTTGATGGATTTACAACTGTAAAACAAATCAGAAAAATTGACACTAAAATTCCAATAATAGCCCAAACAGCTTATGCTCTTCACGAGGATATTGCAAGAGCTTTAAATGCCGGATGTAACGATTATATAACAAAACCCATAAAAGAAGAGATTTTATTAAATAAAATATATAATCTCGTAGAACATCGTAATACAATTTAACTAAATGTTAATTTGATTTCTCGAAAAATTTTGTTATATTTGTAAAGATAATCTACATTTTGGTTGATTATGAGGATGGTCCTTATTTCAATATTTATATTTTTATTTTTTAACGGATGTGCACAACAATCTAAAAAACAAGAGCTTATGAATCGCAATGCTGCTGTTGCCGGCAGATTTTACCCTGCCAATAAAAATGATTTATTAAATGATGTAAAATATTATTTTTCTACTGCTAAAAGTCGAAAGTCTGATGCCGTTGCCGTAATTTCTCCTCATGCAGGCTATGTTTTCAGTGGACAAATTGCTGCTTCTGCAATTAATCAGATAAATCCGGATAAAAAATATGAAAATGTTTTCATAATAGCTGCAAGCCATACTACTTATTTTGACGGAGCTTCAATATACAGTGCAGGAAATTATATAACTCCCTTAGGAGAAGTGAAAGTAAATATAGATTTAGCAAATAAATTGATAAACGAAAATGACTTTTTCAAATTTTTGCCGGAAGCACATAAAACAGAACATAGTATCGAAGTTCAACTGCCATTTTTACAAGTGCATTTAAAAAATGATTTTCAAATAATTCCAATAGTCATCGGACAGGATGCCATAAATACTGCTAAAAAAATTGCTAAAGCCTTAAAACCTTATTTCAATGAAAACAACATTTTTGTTATCTCCAGCGATTTTTCTCATTATCCGTCGTATGAAGAGGCTTTAAGGATTGACAACGAGACTGCAGAAGCAATACTAACCGGAAAACCGGACAGCTTAGTTAATTTGATTACAAAATACGAAAAAAGTAAGATAAATAATTTAGCTACTATTTGTTGCGGATGGTCAGCTGTTTTGACTTTAATGTATTTAACCGACCATAATTATAAATATCTCCCTATTGACTACAAAAATTCCGGAGACTCTCCTTATGGTAGCAAAGATAAAGTTGTTGGTTACTGGGCTATATCTCTCATCAAAAAACAAAATAACGATTTCAGTTTATCTGATGAAGAAAAAATAGAATTATTAAAACTAGCTCGACTAACTGTTGAAGAAAAAATTACCAATAACAAAAGGCCGGAAATAAGCTCGATAAAGATTTCAGAAAATTTAAAAAATCATTGCGGAGCCTTTGTTACACTTCACAAGGATGGAGCTCTAAGAGGATGTATAGGTCAATTTGAACCTAAAGTTCCTCTTTATGAAGTAGTTATAGATATGGCCATTTCTGCAGCCACTCGCGACCCGCGTTTTAGTTCAGTTACTAAAAAGGAATTAGATGAAATTGATATTGAGATTTCTGTTCTCACGCCAATGAAAAAAATCAGTTCAATAGACGAAATTGAATTGGGGAAACACGGTATTTACATTATGAAAAACGGCAGAGGAGGAACATTTTTGCCTCAAGTAGCAACTGAAACCGGCTGGTCACTCGAAGAATTTCTGGGACATTGTGCTCGTGATAAAGCAGGTTTAGGCTGGAATGGTTGGAAAGATGCTGATATTTACATCTACGAAGCCATAGTTTTTTCCGAAAAAGACTTTGGTTTGTTTCCGAAAAAAAAAACTAAATTCTACACAAAATTAGAAGACAATAAGGTAAGGTGCGAATTATGTCCGCACAAATGTACACTAGAGATAGATGAAGTTGGGATTTGCAATGCACGAAAAAATATAAATGGAGAACTTGAATCTTTAAGTTACGGTAAAATTGTAGCTCTTCACAACGACCCAGTAGAAAAAAAGCCTTTGTATCATTTTATGCCGGGCACCAGCACTATGTCATTAGGTACTGCAGGGTGTAATTTTAGTTGCAAAAACTGTCAGAACTATCAAATATCACAAGTTTCTCCGATAGAAATTGAATATACCTCAGCAACTCCTCAAAAAATTGTTGAATTAGCCTTAAAATACAATAGTAAATCAATATCTTACACCTATACCGAGCCAACGATTTTTTATGAATTTATGCTTGAAACGGCAAAACTTGCCCACGCAGCAGGATTAAAAAATATCATGGTCTCTAACGGATACATAAATAAAGAACCATTAATTGAACTCATTCCCTACTTGGATGCAGCAAATATAGATTTAAAATGTTTTGACAATAGATTATACCGTCAAATAACGGGAGGAAGTCTTCAACCGGTTTTAGAAACAATATTACTGTTAAAAAATTACAACGTTTGGGTTGAAATTACCAATCTTATTATCCCGGGATACACAGATGATATGGGAATGATTTCCAAAATGTGTGATTGGATGGTAGAAAACAATTTGCAGGATGTGCCATTACATTTCAGCCGTTTTTTCCCGGCATACAAAATGTCGGATGTTCCTCCAACTCCGGTTGAAACTGTTGAAAAAGCTGCTGAAATCGCAAAATCAAAAGGAATTAAATATGTTTACTTTGGTAATGTTAGGAATTCGGAAATAAATACTTATTGTCCAAATTGTGGAGAGAATATAATTCGTAGGATTGGATATAATACTATAAGCAGGAAGGATTTTAAAGGAAAATGTCCGAAATGTGGAGAGGAAATTCCCGGAGTCTGGTAGGCTTTTTAAATTCTATTTATAACACCGGCACTGACATCCTTTATATCTGTTATTTCTAAGATAATCAATAACAAAATTCTGGTCGATATAATTATCATAACTTAGACAAACGCTGATGGCAAAATCTATTGCAACTCGGATTATTCGTCTCCAGATATCTGCGTCGAGGTGAACTAAATCTTCGGCAAAAATATTTTCCCTGATTAATGCATACACTAAACCTGCAGTAAAATTATCTCCTGCACCCACTGTTGAAACCGGTTCAATCCGAGGAACATCGAAAACCTTATGAAAATAATCTGTAAAAAGATTTACTCCATATTTATTTGCTGTATAAATCAAGTTTTTACAATCAAATTCCTTTAGCAACTTCCATGTTGACAATGCTGAGTTTGATTCGAAAATATTATTAAAATCCTCATTAGAACCTTTTACGATATTAGCAAAAGCAATATTTTCGACGATGTAATCTTTTACCTCGTTCAAAACTTTTTTATGGACAGGTCTGAAATTAGGATCATAGATCATAAGTGCATTATTTTCTTTAGCTGTTTTTAGAAATTTCACTAAATCATCTCTAACCTCCTTTTTTATTGAAGTAAAGGCCCCGAAAATTATAATATCTTCTTTTTTAGGTTCGGGAAAAATAATTTTAATTTCGCCGTTAACTCTAATTTTATAAAAACTATAATCCGGTTCGCTCAAATCATTGAGAAATGCCAATAACAGTCTTGATTTTGCACCGTTATATAAAGTTAAATATTTAGTAGAAACATTGTTTTCCACTAAAAAATCTGCTATTAAATTTCCTATAACATCATCAGCCTGGTCACCAACTACATAAACTTTTTCTCCCAACCTTCCAAGCGAGACGGCCGTATTAAGGACAGGGCCTCCAGGTCTGGCCTCAACAGGTTTTCCATCTTTAAAAATAATATCGTAAACTGTTTCGCCGACACAATAAATTTTTCTCATCTTTAACTTCTTGCAAATTTTTAACAAAAATAGTTTTTATCGCAGAAAATTATTAAAATTGTCAAAAAAATACATGAAAAAGTTCTATTCGATAATACTATTTTGTACTTTTGGGCTAACAATAAGTTCTCAAGAGGATATTTTTACTTTTCCTAACAAATCTGCATATATTGAGACTTCTGCAGGATTTAGCACAGGGAAAATCCGCGACCGACTTACAACACCATTATTCTATAATTTAACTGCTGCAAGGATAAATTTATCAAAAGCCATCTTAAGACCAAAAGGTATTTACAATTACGGGATTAACTACTATGGCGGAATGTATAATCTTTCCACAAATGATGATTTTTTTGTTTCAACCACCCAACAGATAATAATTAATTTTAATTATACGCGATTACTGGAAAAATTTTCATCTGTTAGTTATAGATACTATAGCGGAGGCTGTTTTCAAAATCATTCATTGATTTGGTTGAACGAAGCTTTTGGAAATGCTGCTTTTACTTTCAGCAACATTTCAAACTTAAATTTCGATTTTAAATACAAGTTGCTGTTTATAAAACCATCAAAAGAAAAGAAACTTTTTTGGTTAATTAAATATAAAACCAAAGAGCGTAAATACATGATGGATTTTGACCTTTCTATTCCTGTTATTAGCAGCATTTATCGTCCAGAATTTACAAATCCGGGAAATTCGACCTTAAATAATTCGATGATTTTTAACGGATATAAGATGAATTTAGAATTATTTACCGGATTACAAACAGATTTTTCATTAAACGAAATTCTATCTAACGGTAACATGTTTCGCTATGGTTACAGATGGCAGATGGGAAGTTATTTAAAACAAAAGCCTTCGGCATTGGATGTTTCTTATCATTCATTGTATTTCTCATTAATTTTTAAAAGTAAATAGCCATGAAAAAAAGTAAATACATAATATTTTTATTCGTCTCTTCACTAATTTTTAATTCTTGCGAAAAATTGTTTTTTGAGAAAGAGATGGAAAATAATCCTATCTCCAATTTTGAATACCTTTGGAAGGAGATTAATCAAAAATATGCATTTTTGGATTACAAAAAAATAAATTGGGATAGCGTTTATAATGTTTACAGACCTCTGGTTAATGAAGATATCAGCGATGACAGTTTATTCAATATTTTATCAGCAATGCTAAACGAATTGCGAGATGGACATGTGAATTTAAAATCTCCATTTAATATTTCAAGATATGATAATTTTTATGTCGGTCGTTCAAATGTAGATTTTGATGTTATAAGAATTAATTACCTCAAAGAAAATTATATAATTACAGGTTCCTTTAAACACAATTTCATTAAAGACGGTCAAATCGGATATATTTTATATTCTTCTTTCAGCAATTCAATTATTAGTGATTATGAACTTGATTACTTGATAAATCGTTACAAGGAAACCAAAGGTTTAATTATTGACATTCGACAAAACGGCGGAGGATATGTCAGCAATGTTTTTAAATTATTATCGGCCTTTATTGAAAACGAAACAAAAATTTATGAAACACAAATAAAAACAGGTCCAGGCAAAGATGATTTTTCAGTTTTGGAAGAAGTTAAGATTAACCAAAGAAATGGCAGAAAATATCTGAAAAAGGTTTTTGTTTTAACTGATAGAGGGTCTTATTCAGCGTCATCATTTTTTTCTGTCAGCACATATGCTATAGAAAACATAAAATTAGTTGGAGATACTACCGGAGGTGGTTTAGGATTACCAAATGGAGGACAACTACCCAACGGGTGGACATACAGGTTTTCAATAACCCGAACCATTGCCGTTGACGGCGAAAACTATGAAAACGGAGTTCCTCCTGATTACACTGTAATACTTTCTGAAACCGACAGGCAAAATGGAATTGACAACGTTATTGAATTTGCTGCAGAAAAAATACTGGAATAATTTTTGAACTAATAAAATAAACTAAATTTTATGAAACTAATTATGTTTATCTTTTTTTTGTGCTTGTCAGTGAGTTTTATTTTCTCTCAAGATGAAAATTACAATAAAATCTGGAAGCCAAAATTTGCAGAACTCACTACTAATGATTTTTCTGAAGAACAAATTTTCACAACGGAAGGAAAATTATTACAAGTAATTCCAACCGGTAAAAGAAAACAATCTTATGTCTTTGTTTTTGGAATTTTTGAGGAGAATAAAAGTATTAGTACTCAATATGCTGAATCAATTTCGTTAAGTTCAAAAAAATATTCTGTTGTTGAGTTTGAAGTATATGCTGACGATGGTGGGGATGATTTATTAGAGCTATTGAAATGCAATACTGACATACCTTATATGTTTATTGATGAAGAAACAAAAAAAATCTACAATACTTCTGAAAAACAACCTTGTATTGGAAAAATTGTTAGACTTAAGGCCGCAATAAAAACTACTGATGATAAAAAACTTCATCATCTATTAGAAGTTGAAATTAAATAATTATTATTGTTTTTAATAAGGGAATAATTCTTTTTTGAAAGAATATTTGATTGAAGTTTTCCACTTTCGTTTTGTTGGTTTTGGATAATTCATTTCTGTGTGGTTAAGAATGAATTCTTTGTAAAAATGTTCTGTTAAAGTGTAAAAAGGCCAAACAAATTTTTGATTTATTATGTTTTTTGCAAAAGGTGAGAATTTCTTTGAATAGAATGCCATGAAATAATTGCAATACAACGCCAAATACTTTGTAGCAACACCTTTCTTAATATTATTTATCCATCCTTTAAAATCTAAATTCAAACTATTGAAGTTCTCCATGAAAATTCTTTTTTGAACTTCTGAAGATTTTTTATATATGGCAATTAAATTTAATATTTTTAGTTTTGCAAATTCTGCTAGTCCTTGAATTTCATGATTAATCACCAAACTTTTTGTTCGACAAAGATTTTTACCGATAGACCTTTTAATATCTTTTAGTTTCACTGACCCAACTGTAACTAATTTAGATGCTAATACCTTTGTGTTACGTAAAGAAATTACTTGACTTTTGTATTTATTATCTTTAAGTAATCCTTTGGCTTTAATATTCGACAATGGATTTGGGATTCCCTTCCGTCCCTTCCTGCTATAGTTAAATTGTAAATTGTAACAAAAAGTTTCATTTCTAAAAACTTTATCATTTCTCGGAATTGACATTAAAATTTTATGACGCCAGTCAAATGAAGTCAATGGAGCAATATTAAATTTTTTACACATTGTAGATAAAGATAATAATCCCTCATTTTTCAATACATTTGCATAATCATAAAACTGATCTTTTTTATGAATGTAATGAATACTAGTTCCTGTGCTGGGCAAAAAAGTTCTTTTGCATTTTTTACATTTATACCGGTAAGTATAATGATACTTTGCATGTTTAATAAATTGCTCACTTCCACACCAGGGACAATTCTTAACTTGAAAAACCTTTTGATATAAATCGATAATTGATTTGCTGAAGTGTTTCATTTCTAGCAATTAAATAAAATTTGTAATAAAAATAACCACAAAATTTTGTATAATTAAATTTTTTGTAAATTTAAAATATTTTTTAGTTAAATTTACAAAAAATTCCTTTTATATGAAACTCTCAGCAAAATTTTTAGTCTTTGCATCTTTTTTAGTGTTTAACTGTTTTTCAATTTTTTCACAAAACACAAAAAAATTTTCTTCTCCTGAAGAGCTGTCAATTAAAGACCAGCAATTGTTAATGAGTTTGCCGGATTTAGAATTAAAATCCGGTTATAAAAGTCCGTTACCATACAAGGTTGATAATTCTACTTCGCCTCACTGGCGTCCTGTTTTTGAACAATCAGGAATGAGTTGCGGACAAGCAAGCAGCACCGGTATGTGTTTTACATACGAAATTAATGTCGCAAGAAATTTACCGGCAAACAATAATAACAATTTATATCCTACAGGTTTTGTGTACAACTGGGCTGCGGGTGACTGGGGAAGTAATGGAGTGAGTTATTACCATACTTTCGAAGTTTTAAGAACTGTTGGTACCCCAAACCAGGCTGAATATGGCGGAACTATTGACTACGGAGGAAACCTTAGATGGATGACAGGATACGATCTTTATTATTCATCAATGCATAATCGTATTAAAAATGCATATAAAATTAATGTATCGACTCCAGAAGGTTTACAATTACTAAAACAATGGTTATATGACCATGCTAGAGGTGATGAAAAAGGTGGTGCCGCAGTATTTTATTCAACAGTCCCCTACCCTAATGCTACCCTTCCTGCAGGAACTGAAGAAGGTGGAAAGTTAGTTATCACAGAGCTAACTGCAAGTACTTCTCATGCTATGACAATTATGGGATATAATGATTCAATTAGATTTGACTATAATGGTGATAGTCAGTACACAAACAATATTGACATTACTGGGGACGGAATTGTTGATATGAGAGATTGGGAAATCGGGGCCATTAAAATGTGTAATACATATAGTGGTGGACCTTCATGGGCAAATAATGGATACTGCTACATTATGTATAAAGCTATTGCAGGAAATGGTTCCGTTGGTGCATTTTGGAACTATTTAGTGAATGTTATGGAAGTAATCCCCAATTACGAACCTCAGCTAACTGCAAAAGCATCTTTAACCTATACTAATCGCAAAAGAATAAAAGTTGTTGCCGGAATTTCATTAAATACTTCCTCTACATTTCCTGAATATATTTTAGATTTTCCAATATTTGATTATCAGGGAGGAGATAGATATATGACAGGTGGAACTAATGAATCCGACAAAACTATTGAAATTGGACTTGATTTAACTTCTTTACTTAATTTCATTGGGGAAAATCAACAAGCCAAATTTTTCATAATTGTTTCTGAAAAAGATGACGAACAATGGGGAAGCGGAACTTTAAATAATTTTTCCATAATAAACTATAGTTCAGGAACTCCGGTTGAAACTTATTCTACTGATCCTGTACAAAATATTCCAAATAACGGTATAGCAATGATGAGTGTAATTTTAACACCATCACACTCTAAACCTCAGATAAATGGAGACGATTATTTAATGTCTCCTATCAACAGTTATTTTTCCACTCAACTAAATGCTAGTGGAGGAAATCCTCCATATGAATGGAGTTTTAATCATGATTTTGAGGTAAATGAAAGTATTGAAAACTTCCCATCTGGAGGAACAATAATTTCTGCTGCGGGATTTACTGCGGTACCATTGGGTTTTGATTTTAATTATTATGGAAAATCCTATAATACTATTTATGTTAAGAATAATGGACTAGTGGCTTTTCAATCTAATTTTAGTGAAACATTACCTTATAATAATTATAACGAACCAATAATTTTTATTCATAATATTTGTATTGCCCCTTTCTATATTTATTCACAATCTTCAAATGTTAAAACTTTATCAGGCTCAAATTATAAAACAATAATTTGGGAAAATAATAAGTTATATTTTGCAATGACTTTATACAACGACGGAAGAATTAAATTCCAGTATAAAAATGCTAACCTCACTCCTCAAGACCGTTATGTTTGCGGAGTTTCTGCCGGAGACGAAAAAACATTTCAATATTTTCATTTTAATGATATATCTAATATCCCTGATGGATTTACATATACACTTACACCCAAAACACTTCCTGAAGAATTTAACATTACAACATCAGGTCTTCTTTTCGGGACACCAACAACTCAATACACAAATTTGCCTATTCCATTAAAAGTTACTGATAATAATGGATTACATAATAAAAGGACTTTTTATTTTATTACTGATGGCTTAATATTATCCCCTACCATTACTACATCTAATAATTCTATTATTGAATACAACGAAACCGTTTATGTTAATATGAGTATTACTAATCCAATGTCTAGTACCTGTAGCGATATTAATATCACGATGACCTGTAGTGATCCTTTTATTAACATCATTGACGGATCAAATACTGCTCCAAATATTCCTCCCGGAGGAAATGTTAATTTAAATAATGCCTTCTCACTTCATGTTGATCCAAATATTCCTAATAACTATAGTTTTCAATTAAATTTTAATGTAACTTCAACTCTGGGCAGCTGGAACTATATATTTACATTTACAGCTTATGCTCCAAACTTATTTTTAGGACAGGTATCTATTAATGATGGGAATGATAATATTGCAACTGCGGGAGAAAACATTCAAATTACATTTCCAATTCTAAACTCAGGAAGTTGTCCGGTTAATAATGTTTTAATTACTGCATCTTCTAATAGCCCATATTTGAGTCTTACTTCAAACAACTTTAACATAACATCTATTTCCCAAAACTCTTCTGAAAATGCAACTTTTAATATTTCAATTTCGAATAACGTTCCAAATACTACTGTTGAAACAATTAGCTTCAATATTAATGCCGATAATGATTTTCAAACTCAATTAAACAATTCTTTAACTATCAATATGCCTGAATTGCAGATTATCAGCATGTTTATTAATGATGGTAACGACAATTGTTTATTTCCAAATGAAACAGCTGATATAATTTTTAACATAAAAAATCAAGGTTTAATTTCTGCAACAAACATTACTGCAGCATTAGTTTCAAATGATCCAAAAATTACTGTAAACACTGCACCTCAAAGCATTTCCGTTTTAAATGCTGGGGTAAATACTATGTTAACTTTTAACATAACAGCAAGTTCAAGTTGTAATTTGAATGATGTCTTTAATCTGATTTTACATGTAAATGCAGATCATGGTTATACACAAGATATACCGGTTATCTTAATAATTGGAATTCTTGAAGAAAATTTTGAAACAGGGGACTTATCTTCATTCCAATGGATAAACGGAGGTGATCTTCCATGGGTAATTTCTTCTCAGAACCCTTACGAAGGGGCTTACTGTTTAAAATCTGGAGCAATCTCACATAACCAAATGAGTGTTTTGCAAATCGAATTAAATGTAGTTGCGGACGGCGAAATATCTTTTGCAAGAAAAGTAGATTCTGAGGCTTATTATGATTTTCTTGAATTTTTGATTGATGGAGTTGTTGTCGCCAACTGGTCAGGAAATTTAAACTGGACTATTCATTCGGTACCGGTTACGGCTGGCAACCATACTTTCACATGGCGGTACAGAAAAGATGGCTCCATAAGTTCCGGAGCAGACGCAGCATGGATTGATAAAATTGTTTTCCCTGCTTATAACAATTTACCGCCTTTATTATGGTGCGAAACACAAAATATTTCAAAAACTATGCCCCCTGATGATACTGATACCGATGAGCTTATTATACAAAACATTGGTGGAGGTGAAGTTAACTTCATAATAGAAGTTATTCCTCAACAAGGCGGAAAAAAGAATATTGCAGGTTCTACTTTGACTACAAATATTGAATCATTTTTACCCGGACAAACTCTTGATATTCAGTTTTTTGCAAATTGTGTCTCTCCTGATTTAGAATGGATTAAAAGAGTTGTTATTAATTTTCCCGGAGAAATTTGCGTAAATTCATCCACAAATATGGTTGGTCCATCAGGTACTCTTGTAACCAATAATGCAACCGGTTGCGGAACAACTCTTGAATGGAATGCACTCGGACAATGGGGAGAAATACGTGAAAACGAGACAGGTGTTGCAACAGTAAATGTAAGTTTCGATCCAGATTACACAGAGGATTTATCGATTATCAATTATACCATTTATGGAGACATTTATGGTTCTGAACCGCACATCGTAAGCTCTAACATAATTCTGCCCAATCCATCGTCTTTTTGGGTTAGAGCAGTTCCATCTTCAGGAACAATACCTTACCTAAGTTCACATAGCATTGATTTAATTTATGACACTCAAGGACTCGAACCTGGAATATATTATGCTGATTTAAAAATAAGTGACGCATCAACAACTTTAATTATTCCTATAGAATTAATCGTGGATCAAAACATTTCAACAAATACTAATTTCTTTACAAATTCTCAAATTTATCCAAATCCTTTTACGGATGTTTTTACAATCTATTTTACCGAAAATATTACTGATAAATACTCTCTATTTGTTTATGATATCACTGGTAAAACTTTATTCAAAATCGAAGATATCGAAACTCTAAATTCAGGAAATAATTTTGTTGTGAAAGAAATGTCAACTTTCAAGGAGGGATTATACCTACTTGAATTAAGAGGTGAAAAAATTTCTATGTTTTTTAAAATTGTCAAAAATTAGATATTCCGCTTTTAACGATATCGAATCCTTTGAAAAAACTTATTATTTTGTTAATACATTATTTTGAAAGACTTCAATATTTTATTTTTGAAAAAATTCAAAAAAGATGATTATGAGAACACAAAAATTTTTTGTTATTGTTTTAGTTTTAAGTTTTGCAGTTATGATTTATTCGTGTAAGCAAAAAGAAAAAGAGGACATCACAAAGACCAATCCTCTATTAAAAGAATGGAATACTCCTTATGGCGTTCCTCCTTTCGATGAAATTAAAGAAGAACACTATGAACCTGCTTTTGATTTTGCAATGAAGGAGCAGAAAGAGAATATAGAAAATATTATTAACAACTCTGAAGAACCTACTTTTGAAAACACTATTGAAGCTCTCGAATATAGCGGATTACTACTGTCTAAAGTAAGTGGTGTTTTTTACAATATGCTGTCATCAAATACTAACGACTCCTTGCAAGCAATTGCACAAAGAATTTCTCCAAAACTTTCAAAACATTATGATGAAATTACATTAAATGAAAAACTTTTTGAACGTATTGAAAAACTTTATAATAAAAAATCAAATCTAAATTTAAACAAAGAACAAGAAAGACTATTGGAACTTACTTACAAAAATTTTGTTCGCAATGGAGCCAAACTCGACGATAAAAGCAAAAAACGCCTGATGGAATTAAATGAAAGACTTTCCATATTATCATTAAAATTTGGAGACAACATGTTAGCCGAAACGAATAATTTTGAGCTTATAATTGATAATGAAAAAGACCTTTCAGGATTACCGGCAGCAACTATTGAAGCAGCAGCTATTACTGCAAAAGAAAAAGGCTATGAAGGGAAATGGGTCTTCACTCTTCACAACCCGAGTGTAATGCCGTTTTTACAATATGCTTCAAACAGAGATCTTAGAAAAAAAATTCAACAAGCTTACGTAAACAGATGCAATAACAATAATGAATTTGACAACAAAGATATTATTATTGAAATTCTAAATTTACGTATCGAAAGAGCAAAACTACTTGGCTATGAAAATCATGCCCATTATGTTTTAGAAGATAATATGGCAAAAAACACCGAAAACGTATATAAATTACTAAATCAATTATGGACTCCAGCTATTAAAGTTGCTCAAAAAGAAGCAGATATGTATAAGGCTATTATGAAAAAAGAAGGGATTAATGACGAACTAAAAGCTTGGGACTGGAGATATTATACCGAAAAAATAAGAAAAGAAAAATACAACCTCGACGAAGAAGAATTAAAACCCTACTTTAAAATTGAAAATGTTAGAGACGGGATCTTTGAAGTTGCTAATAAACTTTTCGGACTAAGTTTCAAAAAAGTAAATAATATTCCGGTTTATCATCCTGATGTGGAATCTTTTGAAGTTTTAAATGAAAACAATGAAGTTATTGCTGTTTTATACATGGATTATTTTCCTCGCGAAAGTAAAAGAGGAGGTGCATGGATGAATACCTTCAGAGAACAATATAAATATAATAAGAAAAATGTAATCCCTATTATTACTGTTAATTGTAATTTTACTAAACCAACTCAAAATCTACCTTCGCTACTTACTTTGGATGAAGTTGAAACTCTGTTCCATGAGTTTGGTCACGCTTTACACGGAATGCTTTCTGATTGTACATATCCTTCAATAAGCGGGACAAATGTTCCTAGAGATTTTGTTGAATTACCTTCTCAACTTATGGAACATTGGGCCACACATCCACAGGTTATGAAAAAATATGCTAAACACTATCAAACAAATCAGCCAATACCTGATGATCTAATCAAAAAAATTGAAGATGCTTCCCATTTCAATCAAGGTTTTGCAACTACAGAATTTTTAGCATCTGCACTGCTGGATATGTACTACCACACCCTCACAACTGTTGATTTTAAAAATCCGGTAGAAGCAGAAAATAACATTATGAAAAAGCTTGGTCTCATCCCCGAAATTGCACCACGTCACAGAAGTACCTATTTTAGTCATATTTTTGGAGGTGGTTATTCTGCAGGTTATTACAGTTATATCTGGAGCGAAGTCTTAGACTCCGATGCTTTTGAAGCTTTTGTTGAAAAAGGAGATATTTTTGACAAAGAAACTGCTCACAAACTGAAAAAATATATCTACTCAAACGGACATAAAGACGATCCGATGACAATGTACTTAAACTTCAGAGGTCGTGAACCAAAAATAGATGCTCTATTGAAAAACAGAGGTCTTAACTAAAAAAATAAAGGGGCATGTTGCCCCTTTATTTTTTGTAGCCCTACCAGGAATCGAACCTGGATTTAAAGTTTAGGAAACTTCCGTTCTATCCATTGAACTATAGGGCCAATTTTATGATGCAAAAATAATTTTTTTTCTGCATCAAATAAAATTATTTTAGTTTTGTATGTTTTACTATCTAAAATTTTTAACATATTGAAAATGAAACATTTGTTTTTATTCCTTTTTGCAGTTTTGTTAAGTTGCAATTTTTATGCTCAACAAATTGATAGCATTGTTGTATATTTTGAAATTAACGAATTCAAGTTAAATCCTTCAGAAAAACAAAAATTAAATAAAATTAAAGAATATACATCAGTAGAAAAAATTACTATAGAAGCCTACTGTGATTTCCTTGGTTCTTATGATTATAATTTTAATCTTTCAAAAAATAGAGCCAAAACTATTGAAGAATACATAAATAGTTTTAATAATAAAAAAGAGATAATTTCATCTGTTGGAAAAGGTTATTATCCCGGCACCACTGAAGAATTAAGAAAAAACAATAATGATCGGGGAATAGCAGAACACAGAATAGGAATAATAAAAATTATATATAATAATCATGTTGCTAAAAACAAAGAAATAACTCCCGGTCATGAAGAAGATAACAACAGTAATAATCTCACAATTATTGTGGAAGAATCAACTATTCCCATCGTCAGAACAGGTATTGAAGAAAAAATTATAGAAGCATTGAATGATGATTCCAATTCACAACTAAATATTAAATTAAATAATATTAATTTTGTAGGCGGAACTCCAAATTTCCTCCCTGAATCAAAGGATGCTCTTGTAGAACTACTTTTCGTTATGAAAAAGTATCCGGAATTAAAAATTGAAATACAAGGACATATTTGCTGTCAAGACCCTGAAGCCGGTGATGGTTGGGATATGGTTAACGAGAATTATAATCTTAGCTTAAACAGAGCCAAAGCTGTTTACGATTACTTAGTTATAAACGGTATTTCAACTGACAGACTTCGTTATAAAGGTTTTGCAGCAACAAAAAAACTATACCCGGAAGAAACAAATGAATTCCAAAGGTCTCAAAACCGCAGAGTTGAAATACAGATTTTCAAATAAATTCAAAAGAAGTTAAGTGATAGAAGGTAAAAAGAAGAAAAAAGAAAAGAAATTTACTAAAAAAAAATAAAACCGCTCCAAACCGAACAACAAAAATCCAATCAAACAATTACTAAATCAAAAACCTGTAAAAAAAATCAAGCGTTAAATTATCAAAAATAATTTACCGAATTCCTAAATTTATAAAAAATATTTATCATCAAAAGATTGATAGCAAAAAATAATTTGTTAAATTTTAAGATAAAAAAAGCCGCAAATTGCGGCATTTTCAAAATTATTCAGTTTTAGGTGTTTCTTCAGATGGTGCTGATTCGGGATTTTCATCTGCCGGAGGAGTTTTCCCTTTAAGATAACCAGGCAATTCAATACCTGCCATTTTGAATAATTCATCAAAAGGAGGAATAGAACCGAGAAGTCCGGAAATAAAATTAGCAGTTAATGGTTTATCTCCGCTTTTCCCTGCACTCATATTATCCCAAACTGTAATTTTATCAATCTTAAGGTTCTTAATAGCTTCAACCTGAGATTTAACAATTTCGGGTAACTTATCGGCTATCATCAACATAACCGCATCTCTAGCATTATCCCCGGCAGCTTTAACAATTTTTTCAAATCCTTCCGCCTGTTTGCTGAGAATTTCATACAACCCCTTACTTTCGGCTTGCATCTTGATGAAGATAGCATCAGCTTCCCCTGCAGCAAGACGTCTGGTTTGTTCAGCAATAGCATCAGCAGCAATCTCGATTTTTTGTTTTTCAATTTCAGTTGGAACAACAACGTTTGCATACTGAGTTGCTTTATCTCTCTGAGCACGTATTTCTTCAGCAACTTTTTCAGCTGCATAGGCATCTTCGAGTGCTTTGGCACGTTTAACTTTTTCTGCTGTTATTGCAATACGTTCGGCTTCAGCTTCTTGTTCTCTTCTTAAAGCATTTGATTTTGCAATTGTAATCTTGGCAGTATTTTCACCTTCAACAGCTCGAGAATCTGCTTCAGAAGTTTTGATGCGTTCTTCGCGTTGAGCGTCGGCTTCCCCAATTTTTGCCTGTGCTAAAGCACTTGCAACTTTAATTCTTTGTTCTTTTTCAGCCTCTGCCCTACCAATTTCACCGTCTCTATTCTTTTCGGCAACGGATTTTTTTGCATCGTTAATAGCTTTTGCAGCAGCTTCTTTTCCTAATGCAATTATATACCCCGATTCGTCGTTGAGGTCGGTAACGTTTACGTTTATAAGTTTTAAACCTATCTTCTTCAACTCTGCCTCTACATTAGAAGATACTGCTTCTAAAAACTTATCTCTGTTTGAATTGATTTCTTCGATATCCATTGTTGCAACAACAAGACGCAATTGACCAAACAAGATATCTTCGGCAAGTTTACTTATTTCCTGTTGAGATAAACCTAACAATCTTTCGGCAGCATTTTGCATAACTCCGTCCTCGGTACTGATACCTACTGTAAATCTCGAAGGAACATCAACACGGATATTTTGTCTTGAAAGAGCCGATTTTAAATTTATTTCAATCGAAAACGGTGTCAAATCAAGATAGCTGTAATCTTGAATTATCGGCCAAATAAATGCAGCTCCACCATGAATACATTTTGCTGTTCGTGTTTCATTGCCTTTTTTACCGACTTTCCCATAAACAACTAAAATCTTATCTGACGGACATCTCCTGTATCTTCTTAAAAAAGTGATGATTAAGATAAATACAAAAAATACCGCTAGAACAACTAAAATAATTAAATATTCGCCTTCCATAGTTATAATTTTTAGTTAAACAATTTATAATGGTTCTACTACGAGAATATTACCTTCGTTAACATCAACAACTTTAATCAAACTTCCTGACTTTATATCTTCTGTGTGGTTAGTTACAGCATCAAGTGTTTTAAGCCCGCTTACATTTATTTGAATTTTACCTACCCCTGATTTTGCAGCCGGGATTCTTAAATATACAGTGCCGGTATGTCCGATTGCAGAGTTAATTTTAAAATTGCCGCTTTCGGTTAGTTTTCCCATAAAATAAAATAAACTTGCCATTATTACCATCATTATCAGACCGGCAATAATTGAAATAAATACACTCAATCCTATCCCCAGGCCGCCATCGAGACAAGCTAAACCTGTCCATCCGAAAATTGTAAAAAATGCTATGAAATTTTTCAGGCTTATAAATTGAAAACCTATACCTGCATCGGAATCAACATTCATATCAGAATCCCCGAAATTATCAAGCCCGTGGTCGGAGCTTACTCCAATAATTGTCATCAGCAACTGAATAATAAAAATCAATGTAAAAGGGATTGCTATAAGCCAAAATACCTGTTCTGCCGAGGTTAATGCACTCCACCAACTGTTTATATTAGCCATAATTAAAATAGATTTTTTTTGTAAAAATAACATTTTTTTAATCAAAAAACAATTTATTTTTTATTCGTTTATTTAAATATATATTTAATAGACATTTTTCAAACTTTTAATCATATAAATTTTTATTTTGTTTAGATTTTAATTAAGTTTGTAATAATAAAATATTTCGTTTATGTTTCTTTTTGCAGACAGTGGTTCTACCAAAACTAACTGGATTATTACAGACAGCGATTACCAAGAATTAAAATCTTTTTCCACAATCGGTTTGAATCCATATTTTACAACCAAAGAAATGATTATCAGGTCATTGGTCGAAAATTTTCCGCCTGATTACGAACCTTTACAGATAAAATATACAGCTTTTTACGGTGCCGGTTGTAGCAATAATGACAATTTCGAACATTTAAAAAATGCGCTCGAAGAATATCTATATAATTCTAAAGTTGATGTTTATTCAGATATGCTCGGAGCTGCCAGAGGAGTTTTATTAACAGAACCCGGTATAGCTGCAATTATAGGAACCGGAACAAATTCCTGTTTATACAACGGGGATTACATAGAAAAAGGGGCAGTTTCGCTTGGATATATTCTCGGTGACGAAGGCAGCGGAGCTTACATAGGTAAAATTTTTCTCAAACAATATCTCGAATTTAAATTCGACAGAGAACTAACCCAAAAAATATATAATGAAACGGGAGCAAATTTAACAAATGTACTCACTTCATTATATAGAGGACAAAATCCAAACAAATATCTTGCAAGCTTTTGTCCGTTTATTAAAAATAATATCTCGCATCCGCAATTGGATAGCCTCCTGAGATATTCTTTTAGAAAATTCTTTAATACTTTCATATTTATTTTTTCGGAACCTCATAAATCAAAAATCGGCCTTGTTGGAAGTATTGCAACATATTTCTCCGACATTATTCTGGAAGTTGCTAAAGAATTTGACATAAAAGATATTCGGGTTATTCAAGACCCATTAAGAAACATTATTAAATTTCATTCTTTGAAAAATCACCCTTTTCAATAAAGTTCATAAGTCTGCTTCTAATTTCATACTTTGATTCTTTTGAAAGAACATCTGCAAGATCTCGCGGATTCAGTGCAAATAGCCTTTCTTTATCCTTTTCCGAAATGTAAAATTCATCCGGTAGATCTGCAAACAAATCATAATCAAGTTCAATATTTTGTATCTCTTTTGCTTTTAAGGACAATATTTGATAAAATTCCTTTTTACAAATCCTTAAATTCCGTTTGTAGGGTCGGCTTAAGTTCTCCTTTTGCTTATAAATATTTTCGATGTTCCGAATTAAATCATAATAAAATTTTAAATTTCTCTTTGCAATATATGACTTGCCGGTAATTTTTGTTGATTTCAAAAATTTAATAATATTGCTTAAATGTTCTTCTTCAGCATCATTTATTGCAAAACCTTTTGTATAAACTGTATTAAAATAAACGAAAAATCCGTTTTTATTACAAAACTCGATTATTTTAGGAATTTCATAAATATTTTGCAGCATGGGACATACCGAAATATTCATATAATTGTTTTTCTTCCGGCTTATTTTCTTAAATTCCTCAAGATTTTTCAAAACAATTTCAAAGTCTGCTCCTACCCTTATTGTTTCAAATTTTTCTTTATTCAAGGAATCAATACTGACTCCAATATAGAAATTTCCTTTCAAAAGATAATTTCGAATTTTTTCATTAAAAATTGTTCCATTAGTTTGAAGTATTATTTTACATTTTGGGTTTATTTCAATTATCAAATCCCAAATCCTGTAATAAACCTGTATCAAAAAAGGTTCTCCGCCCAAAAACTTGGCAACTTTTAAGTATGGTATCAGTTTTTTGAGCTGTTCAAAGAAATTATCATCATAATTCGTTTTAATAATTTCTACACCCTTTTTTCGGGCAATTGAGGACGAAAATCCTTCATGACACATCAAACAACTCAAATTACAAGTGTTATCAAGTTCAAAAATTATTTCTGACGGAAAAATATCCTGTTTTTGTAAGGTATCGTATAATCGAGCTTCTGTGCCTTCAAAATTGCCTGATTCAATTAAACGATGACAATGCTGACAACCATACATAAAATTGCTGCGACAAAGCTCTTTTTGAAGGAATTTTCGTTTTTCGCCCGAAATAATATCTTGCAAATTATTTTCCGGATATCTTCCAAAAACATAAACCCGATTAAAACAACATGCCGTAAATTTTCCTTGCATGTCAATATACAAACTTCGCGAAGGAGCATGACACACGCATGGTTCAGGACCGGTTACACGTGATTTTTGATATTCTAAAAGCTTTGTTTTATCACCATATTCTTTAGGAATATATTGATTAATATTTTTGTAAATAATAAGATTGCGATAACGAATAAGTTTTCGCTTCAAAAACTCTATTGTATCTGCTATTTTCTTCGCTTTCAATTTATTTTGTACTTTTTATTAAATCTTCGGTTATAAGCAACAATTCATCTGTTTCTTTTTCACGCAAATATCTGATAAATTTCTGGTTTTCAACTGCCACAAGTTTACTCAACAACACTTTATAATTATCATTATTTTTATATTTTTCGAGGATTGTTTGCATTTTATAATTCACAAATTTTTCCTCTCCACGTATTTTTTTAAATAATGACTCCTCCATCTCGCTAATTGAAAGTTCTCTGAACTGATTTTGATTTTTTCGCATTTGAAGTTCTAGCTCTGATTGCCAGATCTCTACAAGATTAACAAGATCTTCAAAATTCTTTTTGTTAGTTTTTTGATTTTTTGTTTTGTCAGGAAATTTCAAAGACTTAAAGTTTTCAATATTCTCCTGAATTGAATCGCTTCTATTGTATTTTAAAGATAAGTGCTTTGGTTTCACCACAGTATGAAAAAACACACATATATCTTTTTCGTTTGCGAAATTGACAAAATCGGCCATTTCATGAAAATTCACCGTCATTGGGCATACAAGAATATTTAAATAGGTTTTATTTTTTCTAGAATATTCAATGAATAATTCAAGATTTTTAATTGCCTTATTAAAGTCTCCGTTCCGGCGAATTTTTGAATAATTTTCTGCATCTAAAGAATCTATGCTGACATTAAAATTTATTTTTTTAAAATTATTTAGAATCCACTCAACTTTTTCGTTATAGGTATTTGCATTAGTAGTTATTAGTATGGAACAAGAGGGATTAAGTTTTTTAATTAATTGTAAAATTCTGTAATATTCATCTATAATAAGTGGATCGCCACCGGTAAATTCTGCCAAATGGAGATGTGGTATAAATTCTTCCAAATCCTCAAAAAACTTTTCGCCATAAAACTGATTTCCACTTATATTGTTACACTCTGTTTTCTCAATTCTTGACGAAAGATTAGAATCGCACATTATGCAGGAAAGATTGCATTTGTTCGATAACTCAAACTCAATAATCCTAGGATAGGATGATCTGGAAAAGGAATAATGGTCATACTTGTTAATAAGCAAACTCCCGAATGCTTTTTGTTCTAATAAGGATTTACATAAAGAACATTCGGAAAAATCATAATTAAGGTGCTTTTTACGTATTCTTTCTATTGAACCGTCGAACCAGGCTGTTTTAAGAGATTCTTTGCTTATATGAGAAGAATCCGAATTATACGAAGCATAACACGGAGAAATATAACCTAATCTCGATAAAAACAATGAGGTGTATGGAGCATAACAAACTCGTGGCAATGGGCCATATTTACGATTGAAGTTAAATTCATGTATTATCTCAGGTTTTGAATTTTGAAAACGCCTGAACAATTTCGACAATTTGTAAAAAAATTTCTTAATACTTTTAACAGTATTTATAAGGATGGTTTGTAAAAATTCGGGTAATATATCATAAATTTTATTTATCAAAACTCTTGAAACTTTTATTCCTCGTCTTCCCAATTGTTTAATATACCGTCAATTTCTTCAGCAGTTTGCCTTAATCGTTTTTTGCATTCTTTTATAAGAAAAGTAGCTCTTTTAACTTTAATGCTTAATGTATCAATATCGGGTTCGTCGGATTCGATTTCGGAAAGAATTTGTTCAAGTTCTTCCATGGCTTGTTTGTATGAAAATTCTTTTTGTTCCATAAGCGTTTGAATTTACAATGCTAAGATAATATATTTATTTCAGAATTAATGGATTTTTTTTGAGTGAAATTTCTATTATCAAAAGAGCCAAAAACACAAATAATGCTGAAATACTAAAAGTAGCAACATATCCCCAGGTTTGATAAATAATAACTCCTAGGAGAGCTAAAAACCCTCTTAACCCTGTCAAGGTAATATGGATGGCATGATAATCTCCCACAGCTTGTGAATCTTTAGTAAAAAAGGCTGTGCCAACATTCCATGATAATGTTCCCGATGAAGAAAACAATCCATACATTATAAAGGCGAGAAACAAAAACAAAATAACGTTTAGTCCAAACAGAGCACATCCAAACGGATAAAAATATGTAAGTACTATAAAAATCAGATACATTAGCATAAAGCTAAACATAAAGGAGCTGAACCTGCGTTGGTCAACCTTGTCCATAAGAATTCCGAATAGAGGCAGCGACAAAAAGGTTACAGCTCCGGACAATGTTTTATATCCGGAGATTACCGAATACGAAAGATTTAGGTGTGATTCCAGGAAAAAAGTTACAACTGTTGTTGAAAACATAAAAGCTGTTCCATATGAAAAATAAGCTATCTCAAAATCTCTAAAAGCCTTATCATTTTTAAGAATTTTGAACATTCTCCTAACGGAATTTAACAACGAATTAGAGAGTTTTTCACGAACATAAACAACGCGTGAATTATAAGGTATTCGAGAAAGCATAATGTAGCCGCAAATCCCTAAAATCCCCATTGCAGGATAAACATATCGGAAAATAAAATAGTTTTTGTCAAGTAAAATTCCAAACAACAAGGTAGAAAGCATCGCAGCTATTTTATTGGCTGTAGTGGCGTATCCGTAGAGTTTACCGAAATTATTGTTGCGAAAATTATGTTTTAATAATTGATTTATAGTTGGCAATGTGATAGCCGTTCCGAGATAATATAAAAACATTAAGATAAGAAAAAAGAAATGTAAACCGGCAGAATTTGATTCATTAACAGAATCAGGGAAAAACAAAAAACCAATCAAAGGTGCCCTCGAAAAAATTGCAGTAATTGTTATTAATTTTCGTTTGTTTCGAATACGCCGCGTAATTTCATTGCTTATGAAAAGTATAAAATAAACTGTTATACTAAGTAGGAACAAAACTCCCACAAGACTTTCGGAACCTTTTAAACTTCTTATAAATACAAATTCGTTCATCAAAGTTATTCCGAACACTATGCCTTCAAGAATTGTAAAAAATAAATAAATTTTATAGGTTATTTTCTCCCTATAATTTAGATTGGAATAGAAATTATTTTTTAGTTTAAGATTTATTGACACAAAAAAGTTATAAAATTTCGAGCAAAATTATATGAAATTTTCAGAAATTACATTTTGAAGAATGAAAAATTCAGTAAATGCAACAATAACATTTGCAGACTTAATAAGGTTTAACATCATACTGCAAACTGACTCAGCAATGACAGATTATTCCCATTCAATAGTAGCAGGCGGTTTTGAAGAAATATCATAAACTACCCGATTAACACCCTTTACCTGATTAATAATTTTATTTGAAATCTTCGCAAGGAATTCAAAGGGTAAATGTACCCAATCTGCTGTCATACCATCGGTGGATTGAACAGCTCGCAAAGCAACAACATTTTCGTATGTTCGTTCATCTCCCATAACACCAACCGACTGAACAGGTAGAAGAATTGCTGCAGCCTGCCACACTTCATTATATAAATTCCATTCCTTTAAACCTTCAATAAAAATAAAATCTACTTCCTGAAGTATCCTGACTTTTTCGGGGGTAATGTCACTCAGAATTCTGATTCCTAAGCCGGGCCCGGGAAAAGGATGTCGTTCAAGAATGTTTTGTGGAATACCAAGTTTTTTGCCGACTTCCCTAACTTCATCCTTAAACAATAATTTTAAGGGCTCTACAATTTTTAACTTCATAAAATCCGGCAAACCGCCAACATTATGATGAGATTTTATTGTGGCTGAAGGTCCTTTTACCGAAACAGATTCTATTACATCCGGATAAATTGTTCCTTGTGCAAGCCACTTAACATCTTTAATTTTATGTGCTTCCTCATCAAAAACTTCAATAAAAACTCTTCCTATGGTTTTGCGTTTTTGTTCAGGTTCGCTTATTCCTTTGAGAGCATCGTAAAATCTGTTTTTGGCATCCACCCCTCTTACATTAAGTCCCATTCCTTTATATGATTCCAATACAGTTTCAAACTCTTTTTTGCGAAGCAACCCATTATCAACGAAAATACAATGTAAGTTGTTTCCAATGGCTTTGTGGAGTAATATTGCCGCTACACTGCTGTCAACTCCGCCGGATAATCCCAATACAACCCTGTCATTTCCAAGAATTTGTTTAAGTTCTATGATTGTGGATTCAATAAAAGATTCAGGCGTCCAAGTTTGATTACACCCACAAATACCAACAACAAAATTCTTTATTAGCTGCTTACCTTCCTTACTGTGATATACCTCCGGATGAAACTGAATACCCCAAGTATCTTCATTCTGAATTTTAAATGCCGCATTCTTTATATCCTGAGTTGAGGCAATTACTTTATAATTTTGTGGCAATTTTACAATGGTATCACCATGCGACATCCATACTTGTGAGTTTTGGGAGATATTTTCAAATAAAATATCGGTATTATCAATAAAGCTTAAATTAGCACGACCATATTCCCTTGTTTTTGACGGAGCAACCTCACCTCCGTAGAAATGCGATAGATATTGAGCCCCATAACATATTCCCAACAAAGGAAAACGTGATTTTATCTTTGACAAATCCGGGATAAGAGCATTTTCATCCCTAACCGAATACGGACTGCCACTTAGTATTACACCTTTTATACTATGGTCAAGTTTGGGAATTTTGTCGTAAGGAATAATCTCGCAATATACATTTAGCTCACGAATTCTTCTGGCAATTAATTGAGTGTATTGTGAACCGAAATCCAAAATCAATATTTTTTCAGTCATAATAAAATTTTTTGCAAATATGTTTTAAAATTAGTGTTTTTGAAAACTTTTTTATTCAAAACATTTTAACAATTAAAATTTGAATACAGAAAAGAATATTTTTTTTATAAATAAGAAAATAAATCTAGACTTTTTTCTCCTTCTAAGCCTTTCTCCCAAAAATACATTTTGAATAAATTATAGAAGGATTTAATTCACGGAATAACGCTTCAAATTAGAGTAGTGATATTATGATTTTTAACTTATTTAAAATTGCTAAAATTAAAATGAATAAATTAATAAAGGTACAATAGGATGATTAAAAGTTTTGTAGAATTAAATTTTGAAAAATACTGAAATTGAGAATAAAATTAACTTTAATTTATCTCTTATAGCAAAATCTAAATTAGATTTAAATCTTTAATAAGTATTAGAAAAATTTAATGCCAATTTCTATAAGAAAAGAATAACCTGAGTAGAAACAAAAATTAAAATAGAATTTTTAACATATTATCAAAAAATAAATCATTAAAAATATTTACTTTTGCTCAAATTTTGATTTTAAGGCATGATAAAATTAGAAGAAATAAAATTTGATTGCAAATATTTCAGAGCAGGAATTCCATGTAAACCCAACAAAGAACATAATGTTGATTGTAACAATTGCGATTTTTATTCCAAAATCGGGAAAAGAATATTAATAATTAAATTAGGAGCCATGGGTGATGTGATAAGAACAACTCCTTTGGCTGTTAAATACAAAAATCTTTATCCCGATTGTCATATCTCATGGATTACTTTATCCCCCGATGTTTTGCCAAAAGAAAATATTGACAGCATATATTCATGGAACGAAACCTCGATTTTTACACTGAGCAACAAGAAATTCGATATTGCCATAAATCTTGATAAAGAAGAAGAAGCCTGCATTTTACTGAAAAAAGTAAAAGCGAAAGAAAAATACGGCTTTATCTGGGAAAACAATCATATTGCAGCAGCAACACCTGCCGCAGAACATAAACTAATCACCGGATTTTTCGACCATATATCTCAAAAAAACACTAAACATTATCTTCAGGAAATTTTTGAAATCTGTCATCTTGAATTTAACGACGAACCATACCTTCTGAATTATAATAAAACTCTTGCTGAAGAATGGAAAAATAAATTTAAAGAAATTTCTAAAGGAAAAACAATTGTAGGATTAAATACCGGCTGCGGTAATCGCTGGTTAACAAGACTATGGCCCGAAGATAAATGGATTGAACTCATAAACTTACTACAGCACTCGGGGTATTTTCCAATTGTTCTGGGAGGACCTCAGGAGGATGAAAGAAATAAATTTCTCTCATCAAAAACTGTAGCTTATTATCCCGGAATATTCTCACTCGAAGAATTTTTTGCTATCACCGATGCTTGCGAAATTGTAGTTACACAGGTTTCGATGATGATGCACATTGCCGTTGCCCTCCAAAAGAAAATGATTTTGATGAACAACATTTTTAACAAACACGAATTTTATCTCTACGGCAAAGGTGTAATTATTGAACCCGAAACAGGTTGCGATTGCTTTTACGGAAATACTTGTAAACGCGAAAAGACTTGTATGCACGACATAAAAGCCGAAACCGTTTTCAACGAAATAAAAAAATTAACTTAAAATGCGAATTGCATATTTATCAACTTTTTATCCTTTCAGAGGAGGAATTGCACAATTTAATGCATTGCTATACAATCAATTTCTAAAACAGGGACATCAAACAAAGGCTTTTACATTTACTACCCAATATCCATCAATTTTATTTCCGGGTGAAACGCAATTTGTAAAAGAAAACGATTCTGCCGAAGTTATTGATTCTCAAAGAATTCTAAGTACAACAAATCCGCTCAGCTGGTATAAATCCGCAAAAATCATAAAAAAATACAATCCGGATTTGATGATAATGAAATTTTGGATGCCTTATTTTGCTCCCTCATTAGGATTTGTTGCAGGGAAACTAAAAAATCACACAAAAAGCATATCAATACTTGACAATGTGATTCCGCACGAAAAAAAGTTTTTTGACAAATCACTTACTAAATACTTCCTCAGTAAAAATCATGCTTTTATAGCCATGAGCGAGAAAGTTAAAAATGATTTATTGCAACTAGAACCCAAAGCTAAAGTACAGGTTTTGCCTCATCCCCTGTATAATCACTTTGGAGAAATTATTGATAAAACACAAGCCAGAGATATTCTTGGAATTGACAAAAATAAAAAGACAATTTTATTTTTTGGATTCATCCGAGAATACAAAGGACTTGACCTGCTAATTGAAGCCTTCGACAAACTAGATGACTCCTATCAGTTGCTCATTGCCGGCGAAGTTTACGGCAACTTCGAAAAATACAACCAAATTATCTCTAAAAATAAAAACAAAAACAACATTCATAAATTTGTTCGCTACATAAGCGATGACGAGGTTAATAAATTTTTCTGTGCTGCTGATGTTTGTATTTTACCGTATAAAAGTGCTACTCAAAGTGGAATAACCGGAATATCTTATCACTTCGAGCTGCCAATGATAGCAACAGCAACAGGAGGACTGCCCGAAATAATTCATCACAATAAAACCGGTTTTATAATCGAAAAAATAAATTCCAATGCAATTGCCGATGCAATTCAAAAATATTTTAAAAATTGTGATAGTGAAAAACTTAAAGAAAATATAAGAACACTAAAAAAAGAACTCAGCTGGGAAGTTTTTGCAGAGAAAATCATTGAATTTGCAACTAATCTATAATCAGTTTACAAAAGGTTAACAAAGACAGGTTTGTGTAATAAATATTGTGGCTCGTATAATTTAGACATTGGAAGCAACTATTTTGATTTTTTTTTTATTTAATTGTAAAAAATTATTAAATGAAAAAATTATTCTTTTTAGCAATTGCAAGTTTATTGTTTTTGAACCTTTCAGCTCAGGATGAGAACGAAACTTGGCATTGTATGACCGACCAGATTTACAATGAATTAATCAGAAATAACCCTGAAATTTTAAAACTACGTCAGGAAATTGATGAATTTGTTAAAGATTATATCAAAAACAATCCTAAAGACGACCAAGTGTATGTGATCCCTGTAGTTTTTCATGTAGTGCACATGTACGGAGACGAAAACATAAGTTATCAACAAATTGTTGATGCTGTAGATTTTATGAATAGAGATTTTGCACTTCGTCGCAGCGACACATCTCAAATAATAGCAGATTTCAAGCCAATAGCTGCTGATGCAAAAATAGAATTCAGACTTGCCCGAAAAGACCCCAACGGAAATTGCACAATAGGAGTTACAAGAACTGTAAGTGAAACCACCAATGGCGGAGGAGAAGAGGCAAAATATGCTGCACCTGCCTGGCCAACAAATAAATATCTTAATATTTGGGTAGTAAAATCATTAGGTGGCGGAGCTGCAGGTTGGTCTTATTATCCGGGCACGGCTCCTCAAGGTGCTGACGGTATAATCCTCCTTCACGATTATGTAGGGCCAACAGGAACGGGCTCAACATACAAAGCAAGTACCTTAACTCATGAAGCCGGCCACTACCTAAACCTGCCTCATCCTTGGGGAAGCACTAACGAACCCGGACTACAATCAAACTGCGACATTGATGATGGTATAGAAGATACTCCAAACACAATTGGTCACACAACCTGTTCTGTTTGGGCAATTACTTGCGGCTCATTGGACAATGTCCAAAATTTTATGGAATACAGTTACTGCGGCAAAATGTTTACCCAAGGGCAGGCAAATGTTATGAGAGCTATACTTAATACACCCATTTCGGGTAGAAATAATCTTTGGTCGGCTTCTAACAGAATTGCCACCGGAACTAATGATGGCTATACTCCTCAAATTTGTGCTCCTATTGCCGACTTTAAAGCTAATAAAAATATCGGCTGCACAGGTTTTCAGGTTCAATATAACGACCTCACTCACAACACCGATTATATCGAAAATTACAACTGGACACTTCCAGGCACAGAATTTACACATTATTCCGAAGCTAATCCGTTAGTTACTTATGTTCAAAAAGGGAAGTACAGTGCTCAACTTTTTGTTGAAAATCCTACTGATTCTGATATAAAATATATTGATAATTACATTCAGGTTTACGATAAAAACGACGGTTATCTTTTGCCATACACCGAAAGTTTTGAAACACAAGATTTTCCTTTAATAACAAATAATCCCGGCAACGATTTTATAATCATTCCTTCTGGCAACAAAACTTGGGAACAAACATCATACAGTGTTTCCGGGAAAGCCATTAGGATTCAAAACAAATTCAATGACTACGGCACTAAAAACAGAATATTTTTACCTAATCTTATTATTGATAATGATACTACTCCTGTAACTGTAACATTTAAAGCTGCTTATGCAAGATATTCAACAACAAAAAGTGACAAATTAAAATTCTACGCCTCATCTAGTTGTGGAGATTCTTTAAGAATAGTTTGGTTAGTTTCGGGGAGTGCTTTGACTTCTACATACGTAGATGAAAACATAAATTACATTCCTAATCCGGAAGATTGGAAAACTCATAGTTTTAAAATTAATCCCATTGCTTTAAAAGGTCAAAACTTGAGATTAGTAATAGAATCTGAAAGCGGAAACGGGAACACAATTTACATTGATGATATTAGTTTTTATCAGGAATTCGCCTCAAATTCCGCTGAACAATCAATTGCTAATAATATAAACATTTATCCCAATCCGACAAAAAACGAACTTTTTGTTGAAGTTGAGCATTACGAAAATTACAAACTAAGCATATTAGATATTTCAGGGAAAGTGCTTAAAACTGCTGAATTTAACGGCATCAACTTTGATGCCTCACATCTGATAGATAATTTATCTTCAGGATTATATTTTATTAATTTAAGTTTTGAAGGTAATTCTTTTAACTATAAACTGTTTAAAGAATAATCACGAGAGTTTTCTTTTTGTTTTTTTCTGTATGAAAATCCTATGCCCGATTCAATATATTCTGCTTTAAAACCAAAAGCCTTTAAAGTTAAATTAAGAAACAAAAAATCTGTTAAATAATATCTTACACCAACGCGAGTATAGGCAAATTCATTGGATTTAATACGGTTATTATATAAATAAAATCCTGCATAAGTGAGCATTTCGAACCTCGAATAAACAAACTGATGTCCAAAACTCATTCCGTAACGAACAACATCTTTAAAATCAGGATAAAACAAAGTCAACACATCCCAATTTGTATCCCAATAATATTGAAAATTGCTGTTATAAAAAGCGTCAACAGAGCAGCCGAACTTGCCGGTAAATGAATAAGCATAATTGTATCCTATGGCAACAGTTGAACATAAAAATCCACCTCCCCTGCTTTCCGGTCTGATTGTGTATTCATCGGAATTTATGGCTGTAGCCATAACCCAAAATTCAGATTTTGATACATTTTCAGGCAGATATACTTTCTTAATTTTATTTCGTTCTGCCACATTGAATTGATACGATAAAGACAGATATACTTGATTTAATCCAAGATTAGGCATTCGAATAGAACCATTAGAAAAGTGTATCAATCCAGGAGCAAGGGCAATTATATCATTTCCGATATGTTGTTTAAAACAGATGCCAAGATTAAAATAATAATTCAAATTTGTACCTATGGCAATATTTTGAGGATTTTCAATTTTATCATATTTTTTTGTAAGAAAAGCTAACCCACTGTAAACTTTTATTCCAAATATTTTATTGATATCATATTCAGTGAGCAGATATGCTGCATAGACATTCCCTAAATCTTCAGGATTCCCGAGACTTTGAAAACTTAAACCAAATCCTGTTTTTGGAAAATTATATTTTTTTGAAAATACGTTTTCCGAAAAATTTTGCCTCAAAAAATTTAATTCAGTTCCAAAAGAATGACCTTTTGCCAGAGATTCCATTCCTATCCTGTGAGGAGCAACCCTGCCAGCAAATGGTTTTAACTCAATAAACAATCTTTCCTGAGCAAAAGACAGTACCGAGAACAACAGAAAAATAACACTAAATATCAGCCTCATATCAAAATTTGATTCGCACTTCAGATTTTTTCTTAAGCCCCAACAATAAAGAGGCTTTCCCTTCACGCACCGCAATTTCGAGAAGTCCCATAGAATTAAATAAGCATAACGCACTTCCACGTTCTTCCTCACGATACGAAGTTGAAATTACATTAATTTTATGTTTTATAGAACTGAAACTAATTTCAAATTTTTTTTCTCCAACATAATTCGCAAAATCTTCATAACTTATATTTGTAATGGCATTTCCGTAAGAATCATTAAAAATAACATATCCGTTAATGAAGCCTTTACCAATTTCCGGTTTTAGTTCAGCAGAACGAGGAACGTCATCAATTTGTTCTCCTAATTCTTTTAAATCGCCACCCTTTAAAATAAAAGCCGAAATTATCGAAAAAATACTCAATTCCGGAAATGTATATCCCTCGAGACCATAACCAACATCAATTTCAATAACTATTTCCGGTTTTGATTCAAAAATAATTCCCTGACAAAAGTTTTTACGCGAAATAAAGTATTGAGACAAATATTTTGCAACAAGCACTTTGCCATCAGAATCAGGCTCACTGTCAACACCAATTATATGAATTGTTCCGGACGGAAAGTTTTTGATAACTCTCTTTAGTATAAATGCCGCTTGAAAAATATTATAATGCTCTATATTATGAGTTACATCCACAAAATTAGCTTCGCCTGCCTGCGAAATAACAGCAGCTTTTACAGCTCCCGCGTAATAGTCGCTATCATGCCAATCTGTTGTGAATGTTACAATCTTTTTCAATTGTTAAAAAGTTTTTAATTTATTTTGTCAAAATTAAAATTAAAAATTAAATTTTTCACTTTATTTTGTAACATAAAAAATGATATTTTTAAATGATTGAAAAAAGTATTTTAATTGAAGTTGATGACCTTAATAAATTTTACGGAATAAGAGATTGTAATTTTGTTTTACTTCAAAAACATTTTTCGAAAATAAAAATTGTTGCCCGTGGGGATATTATAAAAATAGCAGGTGAAGAAACCGAAATTGAAATTTTTGAAAATAAACTTTCTGAAATAATTCAATTTTATAATAAATATAACAAGCTTGATGCAAAAGACATCCATATTATTCTTTGTCAGGATAAAGAAATTGTAACCGAAAATATACCCGAAGATAAAGACATTCTGCTATATTCGGTTTCCGGAAAACCTATAAAAGCAAGAACAAAACATCAAAAAATTCTAACTGAAGAGTTCTACAAAAATGACCTGATATTCGCCATCGGACCTGCCGGAACAGGAAAAACTTATACATCTATAGCATTGGCAGTAAAAGCTTTAAAAGAAATGCGAGTCAGACGAATAATACTTAGTCGGCCTGCTGTAGAAGCCGGCGAAAATCTTGGATTTCTGCCCGGAGATGTACGCGAAAAACTCGACCCATACCTCCAACCATTGTACGATGCCTTACTTGATATGATACCATACAAAAAACTCGAAAAATACATCGAAGAAAAAGTTATTCAAATTGCCCCGCTTGCCTTTATGAGAGGACGTACTTTGAGCGACGCTTTTGCCATTCTTGATGAAGCTCAAAATGCTACTTATACCCAGCTCAAAATGTTTATTACCAGAATGGGCGAAAATTCAAAATTTATTATTACAGGCGACCTCACTCAAATTGACCTTCCAAACAAAAAAGACTCAGGATTATTAAGTTCTAAAGAAATTTTAAAAGATATACCGGAAATTTCATTCGTTGATTTCGACAAATCTGATATTATCAGGCACAAGGTTGTCAGTAAAATTGTGGAAGCATACGAAAAATCAGAAAAAGAAAACAATAAACAATAAATATATGAATGCACTCGTTAAAACCAATTTTAAATTTCCTAATCTTAAATCTGTTTATAACGGTAAAGTACGAGACGTTTACAATATTGGCGACGAAATGCTGGTAATGATTGTTACCGACAGAATTTCGGCCTTTGATGTTGTGTTACCAAAAGGTATTCCTTACAAAGGACAGGTATTAAATCAGATTGCCTCTAAATTTCTTGATGCTACCGCTGATATTGTTCCAAACTGGAAGATTTCTTCCCCCGACCCTATGGTAACAGTAGGTCATAAATGCGAACCATTTTCGGTTGAAATGATTGTAAGAGCATATCTTACTGGAAGTTCGTGGAGAGAATACCAAAAAGGAGCAAGAGAAATTTGTGGTGTAAAAATTCCCGAAGGAATGCGTGAACATCAAGCTTTTGAAAAGCCAATTCTAACACCAACCACGAAAGCAGAAATGGGCTTACATGATGAAAATATTTCACGTGAAGAAATTATCAGCCGTGGTCTTGTTAGTGAGGAGGATTACGTTAAATTGGAAGAATATTCCCTCAAGCTCTTCGAAAGAGGTCAGGAAATTGCTCGCAAAATGGGACTTATTCTTGTGGACACAAAATACGAATTCGGTAAAAAAGACGGCAAAATATATCTGATTGACGAAATTCACACTCCCGATTCATCACGTTATTTTTACCTAGATACTTATCAGGAAAGATTTGATAAAGGAGAACCTCAACGACAACTTTCAAAAGAGTTTGTACGCGAATGGTTAATGTCAAACGGATTCAAAGGACAACCCGAAGAAACCATTCCGGAAATGACTGATGAAATAGTAAGTTCTATTTCTGAAAGATACATTGAGCTTTACGAGAAAATCACAGGCGAAAAGTTCTTAAGAACTGATATCACAAATTTAGAAGAAAGAATTTTTAATAACGTAATCAATTTCTTAAACCTATAAAATGAAATTTATAATTATAATAATTAATCGAATACATTATAGTTAAAAATTAGAAAAAAAGAAAGAAAAGCAAATATTTAGAATCAAATTCTTATTTTCCTAAACAAACAACTTTAATAACTGTAATAAATTTATTTGAAACCAAATTTATAACCCGAAATTATAAGATTGATTCAATCCTTATCGCAATGACAGCATAGTAAAATATTCTAAAAATTACTGCAACAAAAAAGGCGGTTGATTTAACCGCCTGATATAATATTCAATAATTATTAAACTAAAAATCGAGAACAGTAACCCATCCAAATGGATCTTCAATTTCTCCAAATTGAATACCTACCAAAGTTTCGTAAAGTTTTGTAGAAACCGGTCCGGCTTTGCCGTCTTTGCAATATGTAAACACTTTACCTGTATCTAGGTCTTTTATTTCGCCAATAGGAGCAATAATAGCAGCAGTACCGCAAGCACCAACTTCTTCGAAAGTTGCCAATTCATCAAATTCCACAGGCCTACGTTCAACTTTCATGCCCAACAATTTAGCTAGTTCTTCGAGGCTTTTGTTAGTTATTGACCCAAGAATAGATGTTGATTTTGGGGTAATATAGGTATTGTTTTTTATTGCAAAGAAGTTTGCAGCTCCGATTTCGTCAATATATTTCTTTTCTTTAGCATCAAGATACATAGGTGAACTGTATCCTTCTTTGTGGGCTTTCATAACTCCTTTAAGACTTGCAGCATAATTTCCACCAACTTTATAAGTACCTGTTCCCAAAGGAGCAGCTCTATCAGAATCACGGACAACTGCTATTTTCACAGGATTGAAACCTTCTTTGAAATATGGACCAACCGGAGTAACAAAAATTAAGAAAGTATATTCATCGGCAGGTTGAACACCAACTTTTGGACCAGAACCAAAAAGCAATGGTCTTATATAGAGTGATGCTCCTGTTCCATAAGGCGGAACAAATTCCTGATTAAGCTCCACAACTTTTTTAACCATTTTGAAAAAGAGCTCGTCGTCAATTTCAGCCATAAAAATACCTTGAGCAGAATGACGTAGTCTGGCTGCGTTTTCTTGCCATCTAAAAAGGCGAATTTTTCCGTCTTTGCCACGATATGCCTTCATCCCCTCAAATGCTTCCTGACCATAATGCAAAGCTGTAGCAGCAATGTGGATGTTTATATACTCGGAATCTGAGACTTCAACTTCACCCCATTTTCCGTCTTTCCAAACGCAACGAACATTATAGTTGGTTTTTACGTAACCAAATGGTAATTGAGACCAATTTAAATCTATCATAATACTAAAGTTTTATTCGTTGCTCAAAAGTATAAATCTATTTTAAATTTTCGATATAAAAAACTATGTTTTACAAAAGAAAATTTAAAAAATTCTTACCACTGCATTAAATTAAGTATTTTTGGTTTAAATTCTGTATTGTCCATACTACCGCCAAAATACTCTGCTCCCTTACCAATTGTATAAACCGGAACTTTATTAGCAAGGTGATTCCAAGTTGAGAAATTCAATCCTATATTACGAATTATCACTTTTGAAATTGCTACCGCAACAGGATTATATTCATCATATTTTATTCGTAACTCTTCTTCTGATAGATTTGTTCTGGTAAAAAAGTAATAATCAAAAGCAGATTTTAACTCAATCATATCATTTTTTGAAAAATACGGCAAGGGGCTATAAAAGTTTTCATCAGCTAATTTTAAAACTTCCTGAATTGAATAATCTTTGTTTTTTTCTTTATAATTATCTAAAACACCTGAGAAATATTTCAAAGAATGTTTATAATTAAGTAAGAGAGATAAATTAGTCTGATATTCTTTTTCATAATTTCCAATGGATATACCGCCGGTATCATGGTCGGCAGTTACGATTATTAAAGTTTGTTCAGGATATTTATGATAAAATTCTAGAGCCTTTTTTACGGCAAGGTCAAAATCAATCACTTCGAGAGCAAGAGTTGCAGGATCGTTTTCATGAGCAGCCCAGTCAATTTTACCTCCTTCTACCATAATAAAAAATCCTTTTTGATTAAACAGAAAATCTATTGCTTTTTCAACAATTTCAGCAAGTGAAAATCCACCGAGTTCTTTTCGATCAATAGCATAAGGCATATCGGCTTCGTCGAGTAATACAGGATTTGTAAAATATAATCCTTTTTTATCTTTCACCAAATCTTTCCAATTATCAATGCTGTTAGTAATAACATAAGCATTTTCTTGAGTAATTTCATACAAACTTCTTTTGTCGTTACTCTTATCATTAGGTTTTAAAAAGCCACCTCCACCAAAGAAATCAAAACCGCTTTCACAAAGTTGAAGGCCTATATTGTAATAGTCTCTTCTATTATTATTATTTGCATAAAAAACTGCAGGAGTTGCATGATTTATACCAACAGTAGTTATAATACCAACTTTAAAACCATTTTGTTTTGCAATTTTGGCTATCGACAATGGAGGATTTGTCTTATCGGGATAAAAAGAAATTGTTCCAAAATTTGCTTTTTCTCCGCAAGCAATTGCCGATCCTGCAGCACCTGAATCGGTTATTAAATTGTCGGCACAATCGGTAGTGCATTCTCCATGCACAGGAAAACTGCTTAAATTCAGTCTTTTAAAACCTGTTTTCCCATCCTGAACTGATAGAAAAGCTTCTCCAATGCTGACATTTCCGAATCCCATGCCATCACCAATAAATAAAAAAATATACTTAGGTTTGTTTTCAGTAGTTTTGGAATTGCAAGATAAAAAAACCAAAACAACAGATAATAAAAGAATTAACCCAAGAATCCTACTGAACTTAATAATCAAAAATTTGCTTTTCATAAGATTTTTATTTAGTTTAAATATTTTCATTATGAACAAATAAGTTATAATTTTGCCAAAAATAAATTAAAAACTTTAATTAAAAGTTAATTATGTCTTACTTAAAAAAATTTAATATTTACAATTCACTAAACAGAAAAAAAGAAGAATTTGTTCCGATTAAATATCCTTTTGTGGGGATGTATGTTTGTGGTCCGACAGTTTATGGGGATCCTCATTTAGGACATGCTCGTCCTGCTATAACTTTCGATTTGTTGTTCAGATATCTTAAGCATCTTGGGTATAAAGTAAGATATGTTCGTAATATTACTGATGTTGGTCATTTAGAAAACGATGCCGACGAAGGCGAAGATAAAATAGGAAAAAAGGCAAAACTCGAACAACTCGAACCCATGGAAATTGTTGACTACTACACTGACCGCTATCACAAAGCCATGGAACAATTAAACGTACTTCGTCCGAGTATTGAACCAAGAGCTTCGGGTCATATTATTGAGCAAATCGAAATGACAAAGAAAATACTCGAAGCAGGATACGCTTATATTAGTAATGGTTCTGTGTATTTTGATGTCTTAAAATACAATGAAAAATACAATTACGGTAAACTTTCAGGCAGGGTACTCGAAGAGCTTTTTTCCAATACTAGAGAACTTGATGGACAGCATGAAAAAAAGAACAGTTTTGATTTTGCTCTCTGGAAAAAAGCAAGTCCCGAACATATCATGCGTTGGCCATCACCTTGGAGCGAAGGATTTCCGGGATGGCATCTCGAATGCTCGGTAATGGGACATAAATACCTGGGCGAACAATTTGATATTCATGGAGGTGGAATGGATTTATTATTTCCTCATCATGAATGCGAAATTGCACAAAATACTGTTGCTATTGGCGAAAACTCCATCAAATACTGGATTCACAACAATATGATTACTATCAACGGTCAGAAAATGGGAAAATCTCTCGGCAATTTTATTACACTCGAAGAAATTTTCACAGGTAATCATAAATTGTTAGAACAAGCTTATTCTCCAATGACTATAAGATTTTTTATTTTACAAGCCCATTACAGGAGTACTCTTGATTTCAGTAACGAAGCTCTTAAAGCCGCTGAAAAAGGTCTTGCAAGACTGCTTAAAGGTTCAGAGATTCTTGAAAAATTAAAAACATCAGATTCGTCTGATTTTAATGCTGTTGAATTCAAAAATAAATGCTACGAAGCAATGAATGATGACTTAAATTCACCTATAGTTATTGCAAATTTATTCGAAGCATTAAAAACCATTAACAGCATCGACAACAACACTTTAAAAATTGATTCAAACAATCTCCAAATATTAAAAGAAACATACAATACCTTCCTGTTTGATATTCTTGGCATTAAACCGGAGAAAAAATCCAATACAGAAAGCGAAGTTCTTAAGCCGATTGTTGATTTAGTTTTAAATCTGAGACTTAAAGCAAAAAAGGAAAAGGATTTTGGTACATCAGATTATATAAGAGATGAATTAACAAAACTAGGATTCAAAATTAAAGACACAAAAGAAGGTTTTGAATGGGAATTATAAAATATATTTTGCAATAATGAATAAGATAATAATTAAAAAAGCAGAACCGGAAGATTTTCCCGAGATTTTGAAAATGATTAAGGATTTAGCCGAATTTGAAAAAGCCCCTGATAAAGTTATAAACACGGTTGAGAAAATGAATAAAGAAAAAAACTTATTCGGATGTTTTCTAGCAGTTAACGAAAACAATAAAATAATGGGAATGGCTTTATATTTTTTTGCATATTTTACTTGGGTCGGAAAATCTTTATATCTTGATGACCTCTACGTAAAGCCCGAATACAGATGTAAAGGTATTGGGACAAAACTGCTCGAAGAAATTTTCGCACTGGCAAAAAAAGAAAATTGCGGCAGATTACGCTGGCAGGTTCTAAATTGGAACAGTGCTGCCATTAAACTTTACGAAAAATTGGGAGCAAAGATTGACAATGAATGGAGTAATTGCGATTTCGATTATCAACAAATACAAAAGTTTTAACACAAAAAACTCCTGAAATTCAGGAGTTTTTTTATTTTTAATGTTTTGTTAAATATTCAGCAACCCCATCATGACTTGCTTTCATAGTTTCCTGACCTTTGTGCCAATTTGCCGGACACACTTCTCCTAATTCTTCGAAAGTTTGCCATGCGTCAATAATTCTTAAAACCTCATCAACATTTCTTCCAATTGGCATATCATTTACAGTTTGATGACGAACAATGCCGTTTTTATCAATAAGGAAAAGACCACGATAAGCAACAAGTTCTCCTTCGGCAACCATTTCACCATCTTCATTAAAATCCCAATAACCTGCTAAAACATCATAATTTGTTGAGATAGTTTTATTTGTATCTGCCACAACAGGATATTTCACACCTTTAATACCGCCAAGTTCTTTTGGAAGTTGTAACCATCCCCAATGAGATTGTTCTGTGTCTGTACTTACAGCAATAACCTGCACATTACGTTTTTCAAATTCTTCAATCTTTTCCTGAAAAGCATGCAACTCAGTAGGACATACAAATGTAAAATCCTTTGGATAAAAGAATAAAACTACATACTTTTTACCAATAAAATCAGATAAAG
Organism: Bacteroidales bacterium Bact_19; assembly: GCA_001603595.1. Lineage (GTDB taxonomy): Bacteria > Bacteroidota > Bacteroidia > Bacteroidales > ML635J-15 > Bact-19. The sequence goes on along the minus strand of LUZK01000069.1, from coordinate 21,899 downwards.
AAAATTCAGAAACAATTTTTTCACCATCTACTACTGCCTGAGCAGTGAATAAAGGAGCTTTTTTACCAACTAATACTGCCATATTTATTTAATTTTTAATTCAACCTGAAAAATAACAGTATTAAGAAAGAAATGTTCAAGTTAATTGATATTTTTTTGTCGGATAAGTTTTTCACTAATATCAGATACAAAAAAAGTCATTATTCCTGCGATAATCATCATGGCTCCACCAAAAATGAGCGTATAAATAGCATGTTGATTAAACAAATGCTTGGTCATAGCACCTAAAATTGTTGCAGCAAGAATTTGAGGAAGAACGATGAAAAAGTTAAAAATCCCCATGTAGATACCCATTTTATGTTCTGGCAGAGAACCGGTTAGAATAGCGTAAGGCATTGAAAGAATACTTGCCCAGGCTAATCCTACTCCTAACATCGGGAGAATAAGCAATTGCGGATCTTTGAATAAAAACAATGATGCTAGACTAATACCCCCGATTATTAAGCATATCGTATGAGTAATTTTACGAGAAGTATATTTTGCCAAAATAGGCAACAAAAATGCAAAAACAGCTGCAGCCCCATTATACACTGCAAATAATACACCGACCCAGTTTGCACCTTTATTAAAAAGTTCGGATGTTGGATCTTTAGTCCCATAGATATGGTCAGTAACTGCAGCAGTAGTATAAATCCACATGGCAAACAAAGCGAGCCATGTAAAAAATTGAACTACGGCCAATTGTTTCATTGTTTTTGGCATCTTCAACAAATCAGAAAAGATTTCTACAAGCCCGCTTGTGGAATTTTTATTTTTTCGCAAATACCAGCTTATTAACATCAAAATAGAAAATAAAACCAAAATTCCTGCAAGGATATAAATTTCTTTCTCCAATTTTAAGTAATAAACTAAGGCAGCTATTACGATTCCTAAAGAAGAAAAAACACCTGCAGTATTTAAAAATTTTTTAGCATCAACTATTTCGTCGGTATAATTCTGAAGTTTACGTTTTTCTGCAGCAGCAGTTTCAAACTGTTCAACTTCTTCGGGAGAATATTCTTTTGTAGAAATTACAGTCCAAAGAACAGTTAAAAAGAATACTGCAGCTCCAATATAAAAAGCATATTTTACCGAAGGCGGGATCTGACCTTCGGGGGCAGTATTTTCAATACCGAGAATATTTGTAAGAAGATAAGGTAGAGCCGAAGCTACAACAGCTCCCGTGCCAATAAAGAAACTTTGCATGGCAAAGCCGGCTGTACGCTGTTCGTCGGGTAATAAATCACCCACAAAAGCACGGAAAGGCTCCATAGAAATATTAATTGAAGCATCCATTATCCAGAGCATTCCGGCAGCAACCCACAAAGCCGGTGCATTGGGCATAAATATCAAAGCTATTGAAGCCATAATTGCTCCAACAAGAAAATACGGGCGTCTGCGTCCTAATTTTGTCCAGGTTTTATCACTAAAATGGCCAATGATGGGTTGTATTATTAGTCCAGTAATCGGAGCTGCAATCCATAAAACCGGTATTGCATCCATTTCGGCTCCAAGAGTTTGAAATATACGACTTACATTAGCATTTTGTAAACCAAAACCAAATTGTATCCCCAGAAATCCGAAACTCATGTTCCAGATTTGCCAAAAACTTAACCGTGGCTTTTTCATAAATTTTAATTCTTAATAATTTTTCCGCTTAAATTTGTCTTTCCACTTCGTAAAACATAAAAATAAGTTCCGGACTTCAGATAATTGAGATTAAGGCTGATTTTATTTTTGCCATTTGTTAATGATTTAGTTTCAGAATGAACTAACTGACCATTGATATTATATATTAATATTTGCATGTTTGAAGACTCAACAGCATGTAATTCTATGTTTAGCTCATCGCTAAACGGTACAGGATACAAGCTTGTGTTATAAACATCAGCTGTAATTCCGGGGACAAAAGGTTGAGGACTGCTAACCGACAGGTCGGGTTTCGGCAATCTCATATCTGTGTAGATATGATATTCTCCGGGAGCATAAGTAAAAGTAAAGTTTTGACCTTCTGTTTGATGTGGTTCAATATAAATACTATCTCCGGTAAAGTAATCATACCACCAACCACTATGAGAAAACTCCGGCCATACATTCTGGGAAGCAACATTAAAATTACCTAAAACAACAACTTGCATTTCACCGTTTGCATAACCGTCGTCCCAGAGTCGAATTCGCTTGTCGTAAGAAGCAGTGTGCATTTCGTAATTGGATGTTCTGAAAATTTTGTAGTTTTTCTTGAGATTAATGAGAGCAGCATAAACTTTATATAAATACTGACGATTAGGATCGCTCATATAATCCCACCTTGGAGGCTTTTTATCTGTTCGGGTTGCTCCGGGTTCATCTAATGCCGGCCAATTTATTGAATAATCATATCCTCTTTCACCGAATTGCCAAAACATTTTTGGTCCCGGAACAGTAAAGAAAAACGATGCTAACTGTCCCATTCTTTGCAAAGCAGTAACTTTATCTCTGATGTTATAAAGAGTATCCCCATCCTGGATGTGCATATTTCCATATGTAATTGCCTTATACATAAGCCTTTCCTCATCATGACTTTCCATGTATCCCACTAAATTATGCAAACCAAGATTATTCCCCTGATAATGTTGGTAGGATACACCCCATTTAAAGTCTGAATTTTCTAAATACCCCATGCCGGCTTGAGCATATTGTTCGTTGGCTGTTTGTCCACACCACAACATAAATCCATGATCAGACAAAGCTTTTTCTTCCCAAAACGAAGCTAAATGTTCGAGAATTATATATTTACCCGGATGCTTCGACCAAAAACGATTTGCCATACCTTTAAGGTAATCAATTCTCCACTGATTGTAATTACCCCAAGCTCCTACATCTGCCCAGATAATGTCTCCTTCGTCATTATAAGATACAGTAACATCATTTGTAAAGCCTTTTGATAAATCCAACCTGTATCCATCGATTTTATATTCAGTTACCCAATACGACAACACAGAATCAACAAAAGCCTGAGTATATGGACTTGTATGGTCAAAATCGCAATGATAGCCGTAAGGATGCGGTATGAGTTCATTGAACCAGGGATTTTGCCATGTAGGTCTGAATTTTTCTTTGTTATAATATAACCTCGCCATTGGATTTTGCCCTGAAGCATGATTCAAAACAATATCAAGAATAACGGCAATTCCATTTTGATGACAAACATCAATAAATTGTTTTAACATTTTAGATGTTCCATAACATTTATCAGGAGCAAAGAAAAAAGCCGGCATATATCCCCAGGAATCATTCCCATCATATTCATTTATTGGCATAAGTTCAATTGCATTTATTCCTAAATTTGCCAAATAAGATATGGAATCCATTATTGTTTTATAACTCGACCAAATATGCCAATCACGAACCAAAAGTTCATAAATAACTAAATCTCTGCGATCTGGTACCTGAAAATCTGTTATCTGCCATTCGTATTCATATCTAGCGGTTGTGCTGAAAACTCCAACCATTTCGCTGGTTTTTCCTGTTGGATATGAAATTAAATTCGGATAAATAACCGGGTGTATTTGTTGATCGTTGAACGGATCTAAAAGTTTTTGAGCATAAGGATCTGCAATATTTATGTCAAAATCAACAAGATATTGATATCTGTATTCGATAGATGGGTCAAGGTTTTCGAGTTTATACCACCAACGTTGTCCATCAGGAGTTCTTTTAAACTCAAATTCCGGTAAAATTTGCCAATCATTAAAATCTCCTATCAGGTAAACTCTTTGCTTCCATGGAGCATGCAAACAAAATACAACGGTATTGTCATCAATAACATTTATTCCGTCTTTAATTCCTTGAGGCAGAGCTTCGACAACGATATTTGGCTGAACGAGATAAAATATACTGTCGGCAGTAGTAATTCCACCGGCCTGATGGATAAATTTTATCCAGTGTTTTCCGTATCCTCCGGCAGTGATTGTATAATTAAAATCATCCGTAAAAGATTGACTTATTAAATTTCCGTCATGAAAAATATTTATCATTCCCTGATTTCTTGCTCTGATTCTAATAGGAATTTGATCGCCCTGACTGGGAGTTAGCGGGAAGTTTACCGGAGCAACAAAACGAGCTTGCTGATTCGATTTCCAAACAGGAACATAAAAATCAGACCCATCTGAATTTTTTCCAACAATTGTGCCTCCGGTATTGCGAAAAACATAACATAAATACCTTACATCCTGAGATTGGTGTATATTATAAAAGTTCTTGGGATAAATTTTAAATTTATGTTTATTATTTCCAAGATATTCCATTTCTAGAATGCTATCACCCTTTGGCCATGAAAATTTTTTATTTTTCCAATCGTGGTTATTCCAGCTTATACTTGTTAATAACCCTGTATGAGCATAAACAGGCTGAATACCCGCCAAAGCACCATTTCCAAGCGTGGCATCATAGTAAATTGTTACGGTATCGTAAATTGTTGGAAATTCCGGTTCCCAAGTAAACACTTGAGTAAAGGTAAATTTTGTAAATATTAAAAATAAAAATAAAAACAATAATTTCTTCATCTTACCAAGTTTATTTAATAATTAAAACTCTTTCGGAATGTGCTACATAATTATTCATACTTAAATGAACTAAATACAGTCCCTGATTAAAATCTTCGGTTGAGATTTGATATTCATATATACCCGGATTTTGCTTGCCGGGATTAATTTGTTTTACAATTTTTCCGTTAAGATCGTAAATCGAAATTACAACATTATTTTCGTCAACAACATTTTTATATTTAATTGTAAAATTTCCGGATGCAGGATTAGGATAAATTTTAGTATTATCGCTCAAAATCATAATATCTTCTATTGAAGCATCTCTGACTTCTACTGTGATGGCAGGAAAAGTAGGACCTTCCGGATCTGTACTTTGAATTATAACTGGATTGGTAAGAATGTTGACCATAAATAAGTCGTTGCAACCAAAATCTCTTCCGGAAGAAGTTCCATCGGCATTACGAAAAACCATCCCCATGGTATATGGTTTACCACCTTGATTAACATTCCACTTCATTGAAGGAACCGGGGATGTTGCAGTTTGCTCAGTACTTACCTGATTGCTTGAAAAGTAATCCTCAATTATAAACTCAATTGAATAAACACCATTGCCAAGAGTTTGCATAAGACCGACTCCATCATCTTGGGCAATTTCTCCCCAATTACCCACAACATGTTGCCAAACCTGAGATTGATAGGGAGTAATCTGTGAAAAGCAAAATTCTTCATTTTGTGTTGCATTGGAACAATTTCGAGTTCCTCCAATTACAGCACAAGTACATAATCCAAGATGAGCATAAACTTTAGGCCAGGTTGCAGGAATTCCACCTCCGCCTCCTAAACTACAAGATGGAGCTTCCATCAATTTTGTATCCAATACTATTTTGCAATATGTTCTTCCTGTCCATGGAGTTCCGGGAACTTGTGATACTGCAAAAATGCTAAAAGCTACTAACAACAGACTTAAAAAAATCTTTTTCATAATTATTAATTTTTAATTATTCGACTTGATTTAATTTCTTTATTGTTTCTTAATTCCAGATTATATATTCCGGATTTAACATCTTTAAAGTCAATAGTCAGGTCATTCAGATTTTTAATATTTTTCTCCAAAATAATTCTTCCGGTAATATCATAAATTCGCAAAAGATCAAATTTATTGTCTAAATCTTTTATAAACAACACCGATGATACAGGATTAGGATAAATACTTATTGTAGAATTCAATAATTCATCAACGCCAACTACCATTATAGTTTTTATCACTGAAACTTCGGAACAAGCATTTGACACAGTGAGCTTTGCTGAATATTGTCCGAACTGAGGATATGTATATGCAACATCCCCTGCAACATTACTATCAACAACTCCATTATTATCAAAATCCCATTTATAAACCTCGGCATATTGCGACAAATCAACAAATGATACTGTGGTTTCGGTAATAACACTATAACCAAAATCAGCAACAGGATATTCCACTAATTCAATATTTACTACATCAAATCCTGTACATCCGTTACTGTCAGTTACAGTTACTGAATATAAGCCGGATTGATTTACATTTATGATCTGTTGAGTACTTCCATTATTCCATAGGTAATTTTCAAAGTTTCCGGCATCAAGCACTATGTCTGTTCCGACACATTCTGTTCTGTCGTTACCAATTTCAACATAAGGCAACGGAAATAAACTTATATTTACTTCTGCATAGCCGGTACATCCGTAAACATCAGTAGCACTAATCCAATATAATCCGGAAGAAGAAACACTAATAACAGAACTATGAGAGCCTGTACTCCAGATAATATTTGTAATCGGGCTGGATTGCATTGTAGCAACTACAGCTGAATAACTTGTTAAAGGAGGATTTATACTCAAATCAATATAAAAATCTTCATCAGTAACCGGATGTTTAGCAACCATAGAACCATCAGCATTTCTAAATACACAATTTATTCCTAACAGTACAGCGGTTGAATTATATCCAAAATATGACAGAGGGTTGAAAGTAATTTTCCATAGATTATCAGAAACTTTAGTCATTAAACCAATACCATCATCCTGCCCCCAATTACCTACTACATAATCCCATGCACTACCACCTTGTAAAGTAACACCTGCATGCATATAAACCTTATTTAACTCAGAAAAGCCCGAAAATTCAGCAGAATTGAAGTAAACAGTTACAGTATCACCAAAAGGAGCTACAATTAACCCGGGGTTAAGAAGTATTGAACTTCCTCCGCAAATTGTTTGATCTTCTCCTAAATCTATGTTAAATGTACAACCTTCAGAGTCATCGGTTTCAGCATCGCCGGCAACAAATTCAGAGTAAAAGTTGTTATTTATCGTAAAAATTTTATAATAATAATGAGTATTATTCGAAAGATTTGTATGAATAAATGAATTTGCAGAACCTTTGTAAATTACTACTGCATCTCCTATATTTGTACCAACACCGTAAGTCTGACCTTGAACAGGAGATTCTGTAATTTCAGAACCGGCTTTTGCAATAATCATTACATTTGGGAAGAACAAATCCACTTGCCATGTTAGACTAATTCTGGTACCATCGAGCATACTAGCATTAAAATTCTGAACTGTTGGCAGCGGGCTTACCTGAATTGTGTTTTGAGCAGCTAATACATTTGAATCTGTCCAGTTAGCTGTATTTGCATAAAACCATTGCCCGAATTGAGTATTTCTTACTCTACCTGCATAATAATACGTTCCAACAACCTGCGGAACGGATATTTGAGCATGTACTTTTTTGTTTTGCCCTTCCCCATCTTCGTACCATTCGGCGGTTGTCCATGTCCATGTTTCAGGGCCTTCTGCTGCAGGACCATAACCAATCTGAGCAAGGTTCCATTCCGGTTGACCAATCTCCATATTAATCCAATAATGTATATTGTCGCCCAAATGTTGAACAAAGTGTTCATTTGTTAATAAATTTGTCCAGATAGTTATGCTTTCATCTATAGCAATAATCGTTATGTTATTACTTGTAAGAGAAATTCCGGAATTTATCTCCACGCCATCAATTGTAATACTAAAGTTATTGATATTTTCATCAAAATTAGTTCCATCGAATGATAAAGTAATAATGGCAGAAGTAGGTGTAACATAATTTATTTGGGCTATTGATAAACCGATGGGTGCATTATTAAGTGTAAAATTCGAAATTTCAAGGTTGTTATCTGCAAAGAAATCATCAATTAAAGTGAGGGTAATAACTGCTCCATTAAGATTTTCTTCTGTAAGTTGTTCCCCCGGTGTAGCTATAAGAATAGGATTTAATGTATAGGTAAATTTAGCTATATAATTATTCCCATTATTATTTCTGTAGTGAATAACAGAATCCCCGTTCATTGCTTCGAAATACACCTCTATAAAATAGGTGCCTTCTTCAACATTTTCGAGAAGATTCAAATTTATATCATTTGGAGTAACATTCCACCAGAGTTGATCTGTATTTCCGTAAGGAGATGTCCATTCCGAAAAGAATGGTAAATCTACTTGAGTGAAATTACCGGGGGTTTCTCCGTCTTTGTAAATTCTATAATTCATCTTTGCCCATAGAATATCTCCTTCGGAGTCTTTCCATGTAAATACCTGACCTGATTTCAAATACAATGACATAGAACCATTGAAAATACCAAAATCATGTCCATCATAATTAATCTCGTCGTACCAGGTATCATTTTGCCCACCTTCCCACATGGAAACTTTTGCAAGATAAATACCATCATGAACAACATCGGCAAATATTGTCATATTATTGGATTGCATAGGATTACCTCCACTTAGTTCTGCTCCGAGAATTGTAACTGAGAAATTCTCAATATTTGTAGGAATCGGGTTTCCTGGATAGCTCAATATAATATTGGCTTGTGTTGAACTTACATAATTCACAGATTGTATTGTCAAATTTTGAGGTGCATTATTCAAAATAAAATTCGATAACTCAAGTTCGTTATCAGCAAAAGTTTCATATGTTAGAGTAAGGTTGATTTGCATTCCGTTGAGGCTTCCTGAGTTAAGAGTTGCGGCAGGACTAGCCGTAAGAGTGGATTGCAATTGGTAAGTAAATGTTGCTATAAAAGGACTTCCATTATTATTTCTATATAAAACTTCTGAGCTTCCATTTTCAGCTTCAAAAGTTATTTCAATAAAATAAACTCCACTTTCTGTCAGATTTTGTAATAAATTTAAGTCTGTTTCATCTGGAGTATCATTCCACCAAAGTTGATAGATAGTATCGTTTGATGAATACTCGCTATGCCAAGGTAAATTCTGAACCACAAAGTCCGGAACCGACGCACCTTGCTTATAAATTCTGTATAACATTCTAGCTGTAGTAATATCACCCCCAGGAACTTTCCATACAAAAGCCTGTCCGGATTTCAAATATAAACTGCTGTTTTGATTTAAAACTCCAAAATTGTATTCGTTAAAATCAAAATCATTATACCAAACATCAGAAGCTCCTCCCTCCCACATTGCAATTTTTGCAAGATAAAAATCTTCTTTAGGATTATGAGCAAGTATTGTCATTTGATTACTTGTGAGAGGACTCGTTGAATTTGTAAATTCTTCTGCTAAAATGGTTATAGAAAAGTTATTTATGTCTTCGGTAAAATTTGTCCCATCAAAACTTAGAATAATACTCAGTTGAGTTGATGATATATAATTTATTGTTGAGATGCTTAATCCTTGCGGGACATTATTTAAAATAAAATTAGAAATTTCGAATGTATTATCAAACCATGTATCATTAAAAAGATGAATATCAATAACAGCATTATTAAGGTTTTGCTCTTGAAGAGGTTCCTGTGGGGTAGCCACTATATATGGCGATAAAGTTTGTACCAGATAAGAATAATTTGCCCCCGAGTTATTATTACCTCTTAGTGTAGCAAAATCGGGATATTGAGATACAAAACTTAATGGCATTGTAGTTGAAAGCACATAATACTCAACGTTTGTTCCTGCAGGAAATGCCGGTATGTTTGCAGTATAATTTGTGCCGCTTCCCGAACATAAAACAATTTCTGATGAGGTCCATGAGTTTATGGTATATCTCACATAGATAAATTCCTGAGGAGATAATGATGATGATGTAGTAACACTAACTTCAACGGGATTTGTTCCCGCTGTGGAATGATTATCAGAAACGGTTAAAATTTCAACCGGAGCATTATCTGTTTCCATTATTATAAACTTACGGTTCCACCAGTGAGATTCTCCTTCTATTCTGAAAGTATAATATTTATTTGCTTCAAAAGTTTGTACAAAATCCGAAGGCGAATCTCCTGAATTGCTTCCTCGCATTTGACCAAAATTACTGTTAACTATAGGTTGGAACGATTCTGTGCCGTATCCCCATTGCAAAGACCAATCTCCAAATTGGTCTAATTTAAAACCGCAATCAGTTAATTCAATTGTAGTATTAAACTGCGTTTGATAATAACCGTAGGATTGAATCATTTGATTTGATAAACCCCATGTGTTAAAACACCCTCTTAAATACTGAGCATTGATAACAGAAAAATTTGCTGTAACAAATACGATGATAGCAATTAAATAAAATTTCTTCATAATACACCAATTTTTTTATTTTACAATAATACAATTTTTTTGAATAAATTGGAATAAAATTTAAAAAAGAATTTAGTTTTTCGAAGAAGCAATATCTAATACTGAAGAATAAGAAATCAATTTTTCTTGACTTAAAGCAACCGGAAAAGCATCCGGAAAATCTTCTACTGCCAACCGCAGAAAATAATTTGTATGAGTGGGATCGTCATGAGGAAAAATTAAATATTTATAATATTTACCATCAAAATATTCAATAGCATCAGTATAATTTTTAAGTTCAAAGCTACGATCTTGTATTGGTTTTATTGCAGAACGAATTTGAATATAAAATTTAATCTGACCATCCTGTATGTAACTTTGTTTATTACTGTTTTCAGAATTTTTTTTATCTTTTTGTTCTTTTTCTATATTTTTTTGAGTTTTACGTTCATTTTTTCGTTCCTGTCTTTCAATGGCTCTCCGGTCTGAAGGTCTTAACTGGTTTTCGTCAGTGATATTTACAGTACGACCAATATTTAACAATGAAAAATTGACATACTTTTTAGGATTATATTGGATGTCGAAGAGTAATTTTCTTAAGTTCTCAGCGGATTGTTCAAGTTCGTTTGCAAGTTTATCATTCTGAACTAATTGACCAATTGATCCTTCGCCGGCATTTATTTTATCCATTAGTGCATTGAAATTCGTAAGTGCTGCATTAGCTTCAATAACAGTTTTTGAAATTTCGAGAGCTGCCAAAGTATCAGAGAAACTTGAAAGATTATCGAAAATATTGTTAAGATGTTCGGCATTATCACTAAGAGTGCGTGTAAGATATTCAACATTTGATATGATTTTCGCAAGGCTACCTGATTGCGAACTTAACCAGCCGTCAACAGTGCTAGCGGAACTTTCGATATAAAAAAGCGTTGATTTTATGCTTGCAAAACTTTTTTCGAGATTGGCTCTGGTATTTTCGTTGAAAATATATCTTATAACAGTAATCGCACGAGTTAGTTCTTCCATTAACTCTTCTGCTTGTCTTTTTATAGGCAACATTTGATAGCTTACCTGATCTTTAAGGCTTTGTTCAACTTCTCCAATTAAAATGTCTCCCGGATTATGATAGGTTTTCCTTTTGCTGAAAATTAATTCAATTCCTTTGGTTCCCATTAAATCCATACTATAAATACGAGCAATTGTGGAATCAGGAAGTAAAAAATCATTCGAAATATCAATTTTCACAAGCAATTGATAGTTTTTTTCGGGTAAGAAAGATATTTCCGTAACTTGACCTACTTTATATCCATTAACGGTAACAACACTTGATTCATTTAAGCCCTCAATTCTATCGTAGTAAATAAAATATGAATTTGTTTTTTTTAGCAGGTTCGAGCCTTTAAGAAAATAAAAACCGAAATATGTTACAGCTACTATTGCCAATCCAATAAAGCCGTAAAAAACATATTTCTTACTTGTTAACGCCATTTTTATTTTTTATTTCTTTTCTTGCTACGTCTAAACTTATTCTTTTTCCATTTTTAAATGCAATAATAAAACTATCGGGAAAGTCGGCTTTGACTTTTTTATGCAACGCAACAATTTTGTCATAATCCGTTTCATTTCCTACAGTATATTTATATATTCCATCATGCAAATATACATCAACATTTTGATATGATTTAAAATTTTGCGGAATTAATTCAATTTTTTTTGAAGAAGTTTTAATTTGAATTTTGAAAACTATCTCATCTGAATTCTTCGTTAAATTTTCCTCAGAAGTTTTGTCTGTAGAAATATTCAACTGTTTATCATTGTTATTTCCTTTTGATGAGTCATTATTTGCCAAATTAGGTTGATTTTTGTGTGCTTCATAAGTTTTTGATTGTTCGGATTGATTGTTTTTGGATGTATTATCCTGTTTATCCACATGCTTCTTATTTTTATTATATTTAAAATCTTCGGTAATGCCATTATCTTCGTATTTATTTTTATAATTAACAAAAGCTTCGAACATTGCTATTGCTAATTCTTCCTGACCTTCGGCAGAATTTAGATATTTTTCTTCTTCGGGATTTGAGATAAATCCAAGCTCTACCAGCACTGCCGGCATTGTTGTACGCCACAACACCAGAAAGCCAGCTTGTTTAACCCCTCTGTCAAATCGTTTTAAAGATTTTGTGAATTTATCCTGTAAACTCTGTGCAAAAAGCAATGATTGACTTAAATTTGCATTTTGATATAAACTGAAGATAATATGAGTTTCCGGATCATTCGGATCATAACCTTCATATTTTTCGAGGTAATTATCTTCTTTCAAGATAACTGAATTTTCGAGTTTTGCAACCTGCATGTTAGCACCTGATTTATCAGGCCCCATAACAAAAGTTTCAGCTCCGAAGGGTTGGCTGCTGGTTGAAGCATTAACATGCACACATACGAAAAGGTCTGCATTATTTTTATTTGCTATGTCAGCTCTTTTATATAATTCTAAAAATCTGTCGTCCTTTCGAGTGTAAATAACTTTAATATTAGGATAATTTCTTTCGATTAGTTCTCCAAATTTTAAAGACACTGCTAAAGTTATATCTTTTTCTTTTGAAAATTTACCAACTGCACCAGGGTCAGAACCGCCGTGCCCGGGGTCAATTACCACAGTCCGAATTTTCATCTTTCCATCGCCTTGGGAAAATACTAGAGTAGAAATGTAATTAGTTAGTGTCATTAGAAGTATGAAAACATATATTTTTTTAGCTTTAATCATATCGCATTATTTTTATGTGAACCTTTTTTTTTACTTTTGACAAAAATTTTTCATTGAACAAATTTAGAAATTTTAAATATTATTTTTTATTAAAATTTCCCGTGTTATTAACATGGTTTTGTGTATTTTATTTTCCAAGCAAAGCCGTTTGCAATATTCGTACCACATATTATCATGATTTATGTGAATTTAAAAATTGTATTTTCCCATTAGATGACACTATAAAAAATAGTTCCAATTCCGATACAATAAAAATAAATATTGCCGACACTTTACCTTTACCAACGGGAAAGAACAAGGATAACAACACTCAAAAGATGAATTTGGATTATCCGGTTTATTACAATGCAACGGATTCAATAATTATTGATTTTGCAAATCAAAAAGCATATTTGTATGGCAAAGCTGTATTAATATATGAAAGTGTTAATTTAACTTCAGAATTTATGAGCCTTGACTTCAACAACAATGAAGTTTATGCTCACGGAATTACTGGAGCTGACGGAAAAATAATTGGAAAACCGGAATTTAAAGACGGTGATGAAACTTTTGTTGCAGACACAATCAGATATAATTTTAAGTCAGAAAAAGGAATAATTAAAAATGTTATCACTGAATTTGAAGGAAGTTTTTTACATGGAGACAAAACAAAACTTCAACCAAATAAGCATGTTCATATTATAGACGGAAAATTCACTACATGTGATTTAGAACATCCTCACTATTACTTTAAAATATCAAAAGCAATAGTTATTCCCGACGATAAAATTGTAAGTGGTCCGGCGTATTTAGTTATTGAAGACATTCCAACTCCACTTGGAATTCCTTTCGGATTTTTCCCAAACAAAAAAGGCGGCACTTCCGGAGTCATTATCCCCGAATTCGGAGACGAAGACAATAGAGGATTTTTCCTCAGAAACGGAGGTTATTATTGGGCTATAAGCGAAAAAGCCGATTTAACAATACTTGGAGATATTTATTCTAAAGGTAGTTGGGGACTAGGTTTTATGTCGAATTACAAAGTAAGGTATAAATATTCGGGGAGGTTAGATTTTAAATATAACAAAAATGTTTTTGGAGTTCGCGATATAAATCAAACAAAAGATGACATGTATGCTTTCAGATGGAAATTTAATCAGGACCCAAAAGCTTGGCCGAATGCAAATTTTACCGCTGACGTAAATATTTCCAGTGCTAAATTCGACAGATATAATTCATATAGTGCAAATAATTACATGTCAACTAACAAACAATCAAGTATATCATTTACAAAATCATTTCCGAACTCACCTTTTAACATGACTTTAGCCTTACGTCAAACTCAAAATAATGCTACTCATAAAATTGATTTAACACTGCCTGATTTTAACCTAAATATGAACAGAATTTATCCTCTAAAACGTAGAGTGCAAGTTGGACAATCAAAATTTTACGAAAAGATCGGAGTCTCATATACAATGAATGCAACCAACAGAATCTCAACCACAGACACAGCATTCTTTGCTCTCGGATTTCAAAATTTCACAAATGGATTTAATCATAGAATTCCGGTAACAACATCTTTAAAATTCCTCAAATATACCACAATTGCTCCAAGTTTCACTTACACAGAAAGATGGTATTTTAAAGCTCTCAATAAATTCTGGGACTACGACCAAAACGATATTATTTATGATTATTATACTAAGTTTTCAAGAGTCTATGATTATAATTTCTCGGTGAATTGGTCAACTCAATTATTTGGTACTTTTAATTATAAAAAAGGTAGAATAAAAGCTATTCGTCATATTGTAAATCCTTCAATAAGTTACAGCTATTTACCGGATTTCGGAAAAGAAAAATATAATTATTATGATTCTTTCTCCAGAATTGTTTATAATGCCAACACGGGACAATACGATACACTAAGCTATATTTATGCAAGATTTGAAGGTTTACCTTATGGAGTTCCTGCCAGAGGGGGAGCAGGATCAATCAATCTTAATCTTGGAAATAATTTAGAAATGAAATTAAGAAATACTAATGATACTATAAATCCCGACAGAAAAGTTAAAATTCTTGAAAGTTTAAATTTTTCTACAAGTTATAATATTTTTGCCGATAGTTTAAATTGGTCGCCTGTAAATGTCAATGGTAGAACAAAGATTAAGTTCCTTGATCTTAACTTTAACGCTACTCTCGACCCCTATATGGTTGTTCCCAATTTAACCGGAACAAGCGGGATTAGAATAAATAGGTTTTTAGTTTCCGAAACCGGACAGCTGTTCAGATTAACAACATCTAATTTAGCTATAGGTTTTTCATTGAATTCTCACAAGGCAGAACAAAAAAATACTCAAACTGAGCAATATTCAGTATTGTACGGATTTCCCGATAACTATGTTGATTTTGATATTCCTTGGAATTTTAGAATAAATTATAATTTAAGGTATGCAAAACCATATTTTGAGTCAAACATAACACAGACATTGAATTTTTCCGGCGATTTTAGTCTCACAAAAAAATGGAAAATATCATTTACATCGGGATATGATTTTGTTAAAAAAACAGCCACTTATACTACTATTGACATTTACAGAGATTTACATTGCTGGGAGGCAAGTTTGCACATGATTCCGTTTGGGCAACACAAAGCATACATGTTTCAGATAAACGTTAAAGCTCAAATGCTAAAAGATTTAAAACTGGCAAAACGCAGAAGCTGGTTTGATAATCTCTAAACAAAAAAGCTGAATGCCGGGCGACATTTCAGCTTTTTAAAAAAAACACATTGGAGGTTAAATGCTGAGGTATTTAGATTTATGAGGTCAAATTTTTATTCTGAATACTTGAAAATTATTTGAATCTATGTAAATATGAAATATATAAGTTCCTTTTTCAAGATTTTTAAAACATATCTTCTGAATTTCATTTATTATTTCACCATTTGAAATTTCATTTCCATTTGAATTAAAAATAGAATAATTCACCGGAGTAAAAAATTCTGTATTGGCAGCTAAAGTAACAACACAAGGACTTTTTCTGTCTATACCAATAGTAAATCTAAGATTGGTGTATGTTATATTTGTAATTTCAAGGATTTCTATTAAATTTGAACCGTAAGTAAAATTTCCTACTTCTGATTCTGAACTTATTGAAAATTCAGAAGTATTTACAACACTTGCGTATAATTTATTTTCCTGAGCAAATCCAATTCTTATCGAAAAAGATATAATGAAAAAAATTAAACTTATCGTTTTCATAACTTTTGTTTTTATTTACTTAATCTAAGTTAAGCATAAAGTTAACTCGAATACAAACAATTGATATATGAGAAAATGACAAATATCTAATTTTAAAAAAAATTAATTTATGTCAAAAATATACAAATATTAAATTTACTTATTTATATCGATGTAGATGGCGTTTTCATATAAAATTGACATAAAAATACTCTTCGTGTTTGAAATAAAAACTTAAAAAAACAAAAATCTTATCCTTATTTTTTAAAAACGAACAAATTTCCAAAATAGTTAAGGTCGGAATCTAGTAAAACCACGAATTTCCCTTCTGTATTTTTATCTGACGTGAATTTATAAATCAATTGCTTTAAATTGTTATCAACAAATACTTCGTAATTTACCGGAATAAGGTTGTTGTCTTTATCAACATAATACAATTGATAGCTGCAATACAAACATCCGTCGAGTTGAACCAAAACAATATAATATGTTTTATAGTCTAAATTTACTTCTTGGCCTACTAATGGCTCAGCAAGCGAAATTTTTCCCTGTGTATGATTTACAAGTGAGTATCCTCTGTCGCTATAGGATTGTAATGTTTTTTGTGTTAATTCTTTAAAAGAAGCTGTTTGAGACAATGCAGCATTGGAAGTAATAATTAACAAAAACAATACTAAAGCAGTTAATTGAAAATTTTTCATATTTGAAATTTTTCACAAATATAAACAAAAATTAAACCAAAAGTCGTTGACGTAGAGCCTCATAAATAATTACACCCACCGAAACTGAAACATTCAGGGAATCATTTATGCCAAGCATCGGAATTTTAATCCTTTCATTGGAATTTTTAATCCAGAAATCAGTAAGACCATTAGCTTCAGTCCCGAATACCAAAGCAGTTCTTCCATGATAATCAACATTAAAATGATAATTTGAATTTTGCAATTCGGCAGCAAATATTTTAAAATTATTTAATTTAAGCCATTCATAAGCTGTATTCGAATCAGTTGAAATTATATTCATGTTAAAAACAGTACCTATGCTACTTCGAATAGAGTTTGGATTATAGATATCAGATTTTGGGTCACATACAATTATATTTCTTAGTCCTGCTCCATCAGCAATACGACAAATAGCACCCAGATTTCCGGGTTTCTCAACTGATTCGAGAACTATTAATAGTTCATTATCAGCGAATTTTAAAGATTGAAAATTTCGTTCAGGGTTTTTTATAACTAGAACTATTCCGCCACTATTTTCGCGATAAGATATTTTTTTAAAAACTTCGGGAGTACATTCATAAACCTGAATTTTATCCAAATCTTGATTTATTTCTTTTTTAACATTTTCAAAATTAGTAATCTCAGCCGAATAAAATATTTTTTCAATACTAAGTCCCGCTTTCAGGGAATTTCTAATTTCGTGAATACCTTCAACTACAGCCATTCCGGTAGCTTTCCTGATTTTGGATTTTTCAAGTAATTGAACAACCTGCTTAATATTATCGTTTTTGGGACTTGTTAAAGATATTATCATAGCAATTATTATTTTTGTAAAAATATAAATAAAAGATGAAAAGTAAACTTACCAATAAAATTTTAAGTCCGGAAAGCTGGCAAGATTATGAACTAATTGATTGTGGAAATTTCGAGAAGTTAGAAAGATTTGGAGAAATTATTCTTGCGCGTCCGGAACCACAAGCAATTTGGGATAAATCTTTAGGCGAAAAACAATGGACAGACAGATTACATTCCAGATTTTTACTTGATATTCAAAATTCAAATGGAGAAAAAGGAATCTGGAAAAACTTTAAGAAAACTCCGAATAACTGGAGCATTCAATATTGTTACAAAAGCATGAATCTAAGATTTGTTTTAAAATTCAATACATTTAAACATATTGGTATTTTTCCGGAACAATGGTCAAATTGGAATTTCATTTTTGACTCCATAAAATCACTAAATACCGAAGAAACTTTGATTTTAAACTTATTTGCATACACCGGAGGAGCTTCGCTTGCTGCCTCAAGTGCCGGAGCTCGGGTATATCATGTTGATTCCGTAAAACAAGTTATTAATCATGCAAATGAAAATGCAGAACTTTCCAAATTAAGTAAGATACATTGGATTGTTGAAGATGCCATGAAGTTTGTAAAAAGGCAGGTTAGTAAAGGCATGAAGTACAATGGAATTATCCTCGACCCCCCGGCTTTTGGTAGAGGACCAAATGGAGAAAAATGGATTCTTGAGAAACACTTGAACGGAATAATTAAAGATTGCAGTAAAATATTAAAAGAGGAAAAGTCATTTTTAATCTTAAATTTATATTCCCTCGGATGGTCACCAATATTAGCTGAAAATTTGATTAAACAAAATTTCGACTTCAACGAATTGGAATTTGGAGAATTGATAATAAATGATTCATTCGATAAAAAATTGCCTTTAGGAATATATGCCAGATTTCTGAGATAATGTTACATTACAGTCTTTTGGATTAAAAACAAAATAAGCAGTGTAGAAACAGAAGAAAACTATTCCATCCTGAATTCCGAACATATCCTCGACATTAAACAACACCAGCATTATTAAAGCCCATAAAAACATTAGCGGATTACTGTGTTTTAACGCTAAAAAGAATAATAAAACAAAAATTGCCACCAAAGATAAAAATCCTGGAAGTCCATGCATAGCAAAAGACCTTACAAATTGATTATGAGGACTTATATATTTTATATAGGCTCCCTGAAAGTCATGATGTTTATAATATCGTGAAAGTGCATAACCAAGTTCTCCGGTTCCTACTCCAATCCAGAAATTTTCCTTTATGATGGATTTTCCGGCCTCAAAAGCTGCTAAGCGTAAGGCTGTTGATTCCTGACTTTTATTTATTTCATCTTTATGAGATAATGTAAAAAACATTTTATTGAATCTCATTTTAACATTTGGTAAACTATAAAGAAATGCTGACAATAAAATTACAGTAAATATTATAGGAAGCGCTATTCGCAAAGGTATTATCCTTTTTATAACCGTATAACCAAAAATCAGTGCCATACATAAAAAATACAGAAGTATGGTTGCTTTGCTTGATAGTTGAAACAAGAATACAGAACAAACAACAAAAAGAATAACTTTTACACCGTTATATTTTCTTTTTGTAAGTAAGAGAGGTGTTTTCTCAAAAAGTGCCAATACAATTATCATTATCGCAATTATTACGTGGTATGAAAGATGATGCGGACCTTTAATAACTTCGCTGAATCTCGAATAATAAAGTATTCCAAAATCTTTGGTACTAATATATTTAGGTATTGCTATACTTAGACATATAAAATAGGAGAATAAAACACCCAAAATTAAAGCTGTGTTAATTAACTCAATTTTATTTTTTATTGAATTTGTACTGTAAGATATAAATATGAAAGGGAAAACTAACAAAGATGATACTATTTCAATTTGTTGGAATCCAGCTTTTATATGTTTGGCCGGGGTATAGATCATACCTATCCAATACAAAATGTAAGGAAAAACTAAAATCCAGAATTTGTAATTTTTAAAATTTGATAGAAATAACGAATAATTCTCTTTTTTTAATAAAGCTATTAAAACCAAAAATCCTATGGATATTGAACTGAGTTTTATATGTATAGGGATGACGAATACCGTAAAACACAGCATGAAAAGCTCTATGGAATCAAGAATTTTTTTCATTCTACAAATTTAAATAATATTCAGAACATAAAAAAGTTATATTTTAAATTTAATTCCACTCATAAACGTTACACCCGGAACCGGAACATTTGGAATATCGTAGAATTTTTTATTTAAAATGTTTTCAACACTTAAAAATATAGAAATATTTTTAAATTGAGCTGTTATTCTGTAATTCAGAAGATATACAAAATCAAATTCAACAGCATTAGGTAAATAAACATTTTGTTCAAAATTAAAAGGTAGATATTCTCCGTTTCTTTTATAAATGTTAAAATCCAAAGAACCTGAAACAAATTTAAATAAATCGTGATTTACATTTAGTACAAACTTATGCTTAAGATGGTCTATTGCATATTTTGATTCAAAACTGCTTTGTAGCTTTGTTTGATAAATATAAGAATAAATAATATTAACTTTATTGATAAAAAAAAAGTCTTTAAAATCATTTAAAGATAAAAATACTTCTACGCCTGATGTATTAACTTTTGTAAGATTTTGAGCTATCCATTTTTGTTCGGGATTTTCTCTTACCCATGAAATAATGTTATTTCCATATCTTTGGTATAAATTGATATTCAAATAAGATTTTTTGTAAAGAAAATATTTTATTCCGCCTTCAAAGTTAAAAGCAAATTCGGGTAATAAATCGGGATTTCCTTGATTTGCAGGGTCGGAATAATATAATTCTGTGTATGTAGGTACTCTCATAGATTTATTAAATCCGGCTTTTATTAAAAATTTTTCTGTAACATAGTAACCTGCATCAATACCGTAATAATTATTGATTCCGTACTTCTGATTATATAAGCTCATTATTCCAAGATTTACCAATGTTTTTTTGGTATAATAACCATGTTCTGCAAATACACTAAAATTATTTCTATAATCGAATTTATCAAAAACTCCGAATTTAATTTCCTGAAGGTCAAGACCTAAAACATTGGAATATATACTCTCATGTCTGAATTCTGCACCGAAAGAAGTCTTTCCAAATCTGGAATCTTTTTCAACATTAAATCCGCTGCCGGCAACAGAACTAAAATGGCGATTATGTCTATGATACCAGGTAACTGTATCACCTATTAATTTATTAATCCATTTGCCATCTTCCAAAAGGTAAAAATTTTCTCCTTCTCTGAATAATTGAAACTCATCCGTTAAAAATCTGTAATAAATTTTATAATCCCATTTTAAATTTTCTCTGGAATTCATAAGTTTTACAGCAGCTATCCCGGTTTTTATTTTTTCGTACTGATATTTAAATTTTGGGGAATAAAAACTATAAGCTCCAAAATTTTTATCTGTGTATCCAAGTATTGTTTTAATTTGAGATTTATTTAAAGGAAAAAAGTTTTCATAATAAAAATTCATTCTGTTAAAATCAGTATTTTCAATAAATCCATCAGATTTTGAATAGCTAAAACTAAAACTCTGACTGAAATTTTTAATTACATTTGAGATTTTTAAGCCCGAATTTAAAGTATTGAAGCTACCGTATTGAAGATCTAACAACACTTCATTTTTTTCCGGTTTCGCTGTAATAAAGTTTACAGCTCCTGTCATAGCATTTGTTCCCAGAGTTCGAGTAAATGGCCCATAAATTACTTCTATTTTCTGTAGGTTTAAGAGCTCTATTGGTATATTTAAACTATGATGACCGGTTTGAGGATCACTCAAATTAATTCCATTAAGTAAAACCAATGATTGATCAAAACTACCTCCTCTTATGCTTAAATCAGACTGCACAAAGGCAAAAGATCTCTGCCTGATATCTATTCCTGTTGAAGATTTTAATAAATCATTATAACCCGAATTTGAAATTGTATTATTTTGAAAATCAATAATCTGTAAAGGTCTTAAAATTTGTTTTTCATTTAAACTTAGCCTGGATGATTCTATCAAAACATCATCCAGAAAAACAGTATCTTTACTAATCTCTTGACTATACAAAAAATAGCTAAATAAAATCGGAATAATAAAAACTATTTTTTTCATAATTATCATTTTAAATTTCTACGCAAAGTTCAATATTTTTAATGTTAATAAATTGGTA
>LUZK01000162.1 GCA_001603595.1 Bacteroidales bacterium Bact_19 | reverse complement strand
GGAAAATTATTATAAATTCCTCCATCAAAATAGAGAGTTCCGTCAATTTCTACAGGTTTAAAATAAAAAGGAAAAGTCATTGATGCTCTCACTGCTAGTCCAAGATCTCCTTTCCTGAAAACGACAGCTTTATTATTATAAACATCCGAAGCAACACACCTAAAAGGAACAAACAAACTGTCGAAATCTTCATTAGCGGCTGCGGTATATTGAGTAAAATATTCCATTATTCCAAAATCCATAGGTTGAGTGGCTATCAAATTTGTGGGTAAACTTACAGACAATGATTCATCTTTTCGTAGTACTCCTACAGATAAAAACGAAATATCCGGATCGAGCTTTTTGAAGAAATAATAATGTTTTTCAGGTATAATTCCGTTATAATAATTATAAAACTTTTCATCTTTAAACATTTCAATCATTTCATCTGGAGTTATTCCACAGGCATACAAAGCTCCTACAATTGCTCCTATTGAGGTTCCGGTTATATAATCAATAGGTATGTTGTTTTCCTCCAGTGCTTTAATAACACCTACATGTGCCAATCCTTTTGCTCCTCCACCGCTCAAAACTAAACCAACTTTTTGAGAAAACAAATTGCTTCGTGCAATTAACATTAACAAAACAATTAATGTTAGCAAGTTCAATATTTTATTGGAATTGTAGAAAAACATAAAAATTTATATTCACAAAATTACCATTTTAATGTTACATTTGCATTAAGTTTTGAACAGCTAATTTAAAACTAATTTTTCAATTAGGTTAAATTATGACCGAAACGATAAAAAATTATTTCAAATTAGTGAAATTCAGTCACACTGTTTTTGCAATGCCTTTTGCATTGCTTGGTTTTTTTATGGCTGTCGAGTTATACAATTATGATTTTACACTTAAAATTTTCATTCTGATTATACTTTGTATGGTTTTTGCCCGAAATGCAGGAATGGCTTTCAATCGTTATGCCGATCGCTATATAGACGCTAAAAATCCAAGAACATCAAATAGAGAAATTCCTGCTAGTAAAATAAAATCCCGCAATGCACTCATTTTTGTAATTGTTAATTCAATATTGTTCATAGTAGCAACATATTTTCTCAATAGTCTATGTTTTATGTTATCACTGCCGGCTCTGGTAATAATTTTATTTTATTCTTACACAAAACGTTTTACATACCTTTCGCATATTTTTATCGGGTTAGCTCTCAGTATTGCTCCTACAGCGGCATTTATTGCCGTAACAGGAAAATTATTTTTTCCTGTAATTATTCTTTCGCTTATAGTTTTATTTTGGACAGCCGGTTTCGACATCATATACTCACTTCAGGATGAAGAATTTGATAGAAATGAAAAACTACATTCCCTCCCGGCACGATTCGGAAGGAAAACAGCTCTGAACCTAGCCCGAATTTTTCACATAATATCATTTATACTTAGCTTGATATTTATTTATTTGATAGGTATCAATACTTTAAACATTTTCGGTACAATTATTTTTGGTATTATGCTTTTTTATCAAAACAAAATTGTAAAAGTTGACAATATTAGTAAAGTGAATTTAGCCTTCGGAACAGTTAATGGGATTGCGTCTGTTGTTTATACAATAATTATTATACTTTCTTTTTATATCTCTTTTTAAAAAGCCTAAACTAAAATTATAGAATTTGTATCACAATAGGAGCATAAATAAAAAATCTTGCTATTCTGAAAATTCCAATAAAAAGAAGATTTTTTAATGGAAATTTCATTGCTCCTGCAACAGTACATGCTACTGCATAAGGCAAAGGAAATAATGCTGCAATAATAATAAACAAAGACCCCCATTTTTTAATTTTATCAACATGAGTAGAATAAAACTTTAAAACTCGTTGTTTTATC
>LUZK01000161.1 GCA_001603595.1 Bacteroidales bacterium Bact_19 | reverse complement strand
GACATGAACGGAAATACTGCTACTTGTGAACAAACTGTTACTGTTATTGACAATCAGTTACCAACTATAATTTGTCCAGAAGACATATATACTTGTTCAGAGACAATAGAATTGATTGAACCCCAAGTTTTGGATAATTGCGGAATAGACTCAATTACTAACAATGCCCCTGATATATTCCCTGTCGGAACAACTATAGTAATATGGACAGTAACTGATGTTAATGGTAATGTAAATACATGTGAACAAGCAATAAATGTTTCAATGCTTGAAGTTTTTGCAGAAATTACATCTGTTCCTTCTTGTAATGGAACAAATGATGCAGAAATTACCATAACTGTTTCAGGAAACTTTGGAGATTTAACATATTCAATTGATGGGGTTAATACTCAAACTTCAAATGTTTTCAGTGGTTTAGGTTCAGGTACATATTACATTACGACAACAGATATTACGGGTTGTGAGATAGTTTATGGACCTGTAGAAATACAGGACCCAATAATATTAACAGCCACAGTTAATATTATATCTGATGTATTATGCTATGGTTCAAATGAAGGTGCAATAGAAATAATTGCAAGTGGAGGAACAGGAGAATATACATATTACATTAATGGAAGTCTTGTTGAGCAAAGCAATATTTCTGGATTAAATGCAGGAGATTACAATATTTTAGTAGTTGACAGCAATAATTGTGAAACTGAAATAAGCGGGATAATCATTACACAGCCTGAAATATTAAGTGTAAATTACATTGCAACCGAAAGTGTGGATTGCTATGGAGATAATACAGCAAGTGTTGAAGTTTCGATTACTGGCGGCAGTGGAGATTATATGGTAACTCTAACTGATATATTTACAGGAAATTTATATCAAAGTTCAACCGATTATGTATTCGATAATCTTTTTGCAGGAACATATATAATAAATGTAACAGATGCCAACAATTGTTCATATCAAACAGAGTTGGCAATCGGAAGCCCTGCTCCATTATTATTAAATTACAGTTCTTATTGTGAAGCTGGGATCGTAGGCATAGAACTTCTTGCAAGCGGAGGCAATGGTGGATATTTATATTCCATTGATGGCGGACAAAACTGGTCGGAAGATCCACATTTCTCAAATCTGACAAATGATACAAATATATTCTTGACAGTTAAAGATGCAAAAGGATGTTATTCTACAATTATTGAAGTTCCTGTTGTCAGCTTAAATACTCTTAACGCAAGTGTTGAAATAATATCTTCCAATTCTTGTTATGGCGTTGCTGATGCAGAGATTAAGATTAATGTAGAAGGAGGTGTGATGCCATACATATTTATTTTAAATGGAGAAGAAGTTCATTATTCGGATATTATTTCAAATATTCATGCAGGAAACCATGTTATTGAAATAAGAGATTCTAACGGATGCCCTGCAAAAACTGAAGTTACAATCGAAAGCAGCGAAGAAATACGTATAAATCTTATTTCAAAAACAGATGCTGATTGTACAGGAAATGCTAATGGTGCTGCTCAAATTGATGTACATGGAGGTGCTGGTAATTTCTTCTATAACTGGTCTAATGGTGCAACCTCTCCTAGTGTTAATAGCCTTGCTCCAGGAGTACATACCGTTACCGTTACCGACCTTAAAGGTTGTACTGTAACCTATGATATCAACATTGAAACCGATTTCATTGGTGAAGAAATTGTTATAAACAATGTATTCACACCTAACAACGACGGATTTAACGATTACTTCACAATTACCAACAT
>LUZK01000068.1 GCA_001603595.1 Bacteroidales bacterium Bact_19 | reverse complement strand
ATAAACGATTTCTTCCAGGTTAAGGCAAGAACTTTAAAAACTTTCACAGGACAAATCGTAAATCGCTATGGTAGAGTTGTTTATACCTGGGAAAACTGGCAGGATTACGAAGCCGGTTGGGATGGCAACCTTGAAGGTGGATCAAAAGCGGCTCCCGGAGTTTATTATTACATTATCAAAGCAACAGGTTGGGATGATAAAGATTATAATTTACAAGGAGTTCTTCATCTTATGCGAGAAAATTAAATCTCCGAAACAACATTTTTATTTCTCCGATTGTCTTAATATAGAAAAATGATTGATAACGAGAAGTTAATAAAACAATGCCAAAGAAAGTCCCATAAGGCTTTTGATGAATTGTACAAATTATACTCTCCAATCATTTTCGGTATATGTTTAAGATATACAAAAGACAGACAAGAAGCAGAGGATCTTTTACAAGATTGTTTTATTAAAATCTTTGAAAAGATCAATGATTATGAGTTTAAAGGTTCTTTTGAAGGTTGGATAAGGCGATTAACGGTAAATAACGCTATTAATTACATAAAATCAAAAAGAAAATTTGATTTTGATAATGTAGATGATGTTATACACGAAAACCTAAATGTTAAAAATAGCGTTATAGAAGAATTAAGTGCCGAAGAAATTTTAAAACTGATTAAACTGCTGCCCGTTGGGTATAGAACAGTTTTCAATTTATATGTTGTAGAAGGATACAAACACGCCGAAATCGCCGAAATGTTAAACATCAATGAAGTTACTTGCCGCACACAATTAAAAAAGGCAAGAGAAGCATTGATTAAAATGATTAATGAAAGATTTGAATGAGTGATTTTGACAACATATTAAAGCAAAAATTGGAAAATTATACTGATATTCCTTCCGAAAAGGTTTTTAAGAATATCAGGAAAAATTATCCACGTAAAACTTTTTGGGAATTTTTAAATCTTAATAAGTATTATTTCATTGCAGCAATCACAATTATTCCTATTGCTGTTTACTTCTTATTACCTGATAAAACTGTAGAAGAAAAAAATACCGTTATTATCGAAAGCCAAAATAAATCTAACATTATTTATCCTAAAGAAAATAATTTTTCAAAAAACAACACCTCAATTCAGAAATATGAAGATACAAAACCGGCAGTAATTCCTAAAACAGAGAAACAAAATTTAGATATCGTTTATGTTAAATCTAATGTCTTTAATGTACACGATACTCTTATCTGCGGTAAAGAAATTAGCATTAACTACAATGACAAGAATGATTACCTAATAATTCCAGAAAGCATTTACGTCACATTTAGCAACAACAAGTTAAATTTAAAATCAGAAAAATTCGGCAATTACAAAATTATTTATCAAAAAACAGATTCCGACATTGTGTATCGTGATACTTTAATAATCAGATTCAACGAAATACCGGAATTTAATGTAAGTTTATCACATGATAAAATTTGTGAAGGTCAGGAAATTAACTTAAAAATTATTGGAAAAGGAACACAAATTTTTACGATTTCAGGAGACGATTGCAGCATCAAACAAACTGATAATTCAAATTATAAATTGTATAATTTCCACAATTCGGGAACAACACAAGTAAAAATCACCTCAACTAATTCAATCTGTAAAAACACTATCATTAAAGAAATTGAAGTTGTTCAAAAACCAAAGTTGAAAATAGCATCAAGTCCGAATTTTTGTTCAGGTTCAAATGGTAAATTAATTATTACGACAGAAAATTCAACTCAAATTAAGAGTTTCGTATTAAATAATGTATACGAATCAAGAACAGGTATTTTCAGCAATTTGAATTCCGGAATTTATACTCTGAAAGTTAACTATGCCAATAATTGCTACTTACACGACACAATTTTAATTAAAGACAGTCTTTACATTAACCCATTCTTCATTGCTGAAAAGGATTTATTAAACAATAAAAAATATTTCTTCAGGAATTACTCAAAACTGGACGACTCCGGATACGAAAAGAAAGAAGAACTGCAATTTATCTGGAAAATCAATGGACAAAATGTAAGTAAAGAAGATAATTTTGATTATGAGTTTTTAAATGACGGAAAATATACCGTTGAGCTTGTGGCAGCAGTAAAAGGTACAAAATGTAGTTCATCTTATTCTATTGACATTTTAATATCAAGTAATACATTAAAAGTTCCTAATATATTCACCCCGAATGGTGATGGAATTGGTGATGAATTTAAGGTTTTCTATGACGGAGAAATTTTCAATTACAGTATTATAATAATGAACCGTTTTGGAGAAATTGTTTGGACAAATAATGACATAAATAATGGATGGGATGGAAAAATAAACGGAATAAACGAAGCCAGTGAAGGATTATACTATTACATCATAAGAGGAGAGGATAAATATGGTGTGAAAATTGAGCAAAAAGGAGCCCTGCAGCTTGTAAGAAACTGATTGCTCATTTAATTGTGTCAGTAAAGGGTGGCAGCTAAAAGCCACCCTTTTTAATTTCGCAAAAAAAGCGGGAAAATTTCCCGCCTTTTATTATTATTCTTCGTCTTGTTGAGCTTCGTATTCTTTGAGTAATTGTTCCTGAACATCTGGTGGAACTTGTTGATATTCGTGGAACGTAATTTCATAAGTAGCTCTACCACCTGAAAGTGATCTTAAAGCAGTAGAGTAGTTCGTCAATTCAGCTAAAGGTATTCTAGCCATAATTTTTTCGTAACCTTTTTGGCTGCTCATACCCATTACCAAAGCACGTCGTCCTTGCAAGTCACTCATCACGTCTCCCATTCTGTCGCTTGGAACAAGAACTTCGAGATTATATATTGGTTCCATAATCTTTGGATTAGCTTTTTTGAAAGCTAAACTGAAAGCATTACGACCTGCAAGTTTAAATGAAATTTCGTTGGAGTCAACCGGGTGCATTTTGCCGTCAACGACACAAACTCTGATATCACGGGCATAAGAACCGGTTAGAGGAGCTACTTCCATTTTCTCCATTATACCTTTTAAAATAGCAGGTAAGAATCTTGCATCAATAGCACCACCAACTATACAG
Source organism: Bacteroidales bacterium Bact_19 (assembly GCA_001603595.1). Taxonomy (GTDB): domain Bacteria; phylum Bacteroidota; class Bacteroidia; order Bacteroidales; family ML635J-15; genus Bact-19. The sequence continues at coordinate 26,369 of LUZK01000068.1, read as the reverse complement.
TTATAATATTCAAGTTTTCCGCCCCATTCGAGATCATAAGTTTCTTTTCCTCTAACAGAAATTTTAAACTCTTTGCCGTCTATTTTATATGCTGTTGGATCCGGAGCTCCTTCTACATACGGTTCAATAATTAGATGAACTTCACCAAATTGTCCTGCTCCTCCGGATTGCTTTTTATGACGATAATCAGCAAAGGCAACTTTTGTAATAGTTTCGCGATAAGGGATACGTGGTTTTAGGAATTCTACAGGAATTTTGAATTGATTTTCGAGATGCCATTTAAGGATATTAAGATGATATTCACCCTGTCCTTGAACAATAAGCTGACGTAATTCTTTTGAATATTCGAAAATAATAGTTGAATCTTCGTCACGCATTCTACCGAGGGCTTCGCCTAATTTTTCTTCATCACCTTCACTTAATGGTTTAACTGCAACACGATGTTTTGGATTCGGATATTTAATTGCAGGCATTTCCATATCCATCCCCGGAGATACTAAAGTATGACCGGTTTTTGAGCTTTTAAGTTTTACCGTTGCTCCGATATCTCCGGCAAATAATTTTTCAACTTTTGTTCTGTTTTTTCCGGCACAAACAAACAAAGAAGCTAAACGTTCTTTAGTATTATTTTTGGGGTTATATAAGTCAATGCTTTCTGTGAGGGTTCCACTTAAAACTTTGAAATATGAAATTTCACCTATGTGCTCTTCAATAGAAGTTTTGAAAAGGAAAATTACAGGCTTACCGTTGGCATCGCATATAATTTCTTCACCTTGAGTATTTTTTGGAGCAGGAAATTTATCTGGCGATGGAGCAACATTAGCTATAAATTCTAATAATCTCTTTACACCTAAATCATTTTTTGCATTAACGCAGAAAATAGGAAAAATTCCTCGTTGAGGTAATCCGGCAGCGATACCTCTCATCATTTCTTCCTCGGTGAGAGTATCATTTTCAAAGAATAATTCCATCAAAGATTCGTCTGCTTCTGCTGCTTTTTCTATCAAAGCTGTTTTTATTTCTTCTGCTTCGTCGGCATATTGAGCCGGAATTTCAGAAACAACAATTTCATTTCCTTTAATAGTGTACATTTTGTTGGTAATAACATCAATTATTGAGTCAAAACCAACACCGGGATTTACCGGAAACTGAGCCAAAACAGCATTTCCACCGAATAAATCCTTAACCTCCTGAATAGTTTTTTCAAAATTTGTTTTTTCATGGTCTAAATGATTTAAAACAATAATCATTGGTTTTTCGGCATTTTCGAGGTAACGATTGTGAATTTCTGTACCTACTTCAATACCATTGGTTGAGTTTATAAGCATTACTGCAATATCGCTCGGGAATAATGATGAATATAATCCGCCAATAAAATCATCCATTCCCGGATTATCTATAATATTGATTTTTGTATTTGCTATTTCAGTGTAAAGTATTGATGAAAAAAGAGACAAGCCGTTTTCCTGTTCTATCGGACGATAATCCGAAACGGTATTTTTACTGTTAACTTCTCCTTTTCTATTGATCACACCACCAACAAATAACATACTTTCAGCCAAAGTCGTTTTACCGGATCCGGAATTACCCGCCAACGTGATATTTCTGATCTGACTAGTTTGATAAGTTTTCATATTACTCTTTCAGTTTTTAATTATATTAGTACTAATTTTATTTTCAAGTGGACAAAAATAATAAAATTTATTAAAAAATACCTATATTTTTACTTTAAGTTTTTAATTATCAGATTTTAATTCTACCTTATAAGTCAACTCCTGCAATTTAAACTAACGGAAGATTATTGAGAGCTGACTTTTTAGTTTAACTAAATTTGTTTATAAATAAAATAAAAATCCTTTTCCCATATAGTAATTTCTTCGGAGGATATTGGAAGAAGTTCTTTATTCTTTAGGATAAAAGGCTTATATCCAAGTAATTGAAGGAAATTCAAGCTATTATGGCGATTAAGTTCTCCACTTAATTCACATTGAATTAAAGGATGAAATTTTTGTAAAATATTTTTCATATTTGTCAGTACAATATTTTCGTATCCTTCCACATCAATTTTCAAAAAATCAAGCCTTTCTAGGTCAGAAAAAAGTTTTTCAGGTACGCACATTTCTACATCAAAATAAATAACCTTTTCCGAGTTTTCGGTTTTAGAGATTTTAGTCATCCCATGATGAAGCACTCCATCAATAAATGGCATTGCCATTTTTACTACACAATTTTCTTCTCCAAGTGCATAAGGATAAATTATAATATTTCTGAATTTAGATGTGTTTTTTTTTAGTATTTTAGTAAACAGATTTACAGGTTCAACCGCATATACTTTTCCATGTATGCCACAATACTTAGCCATAAAATAACTGTAATATCCCAAATTTGCACCTATATCAATACATATATCTCCGGGTTTTATTATTGATTTCAAGTAATGTATTTCAGCATGTTGATTTTTAAAAAAACCAAGATTTATCATTTTCAAATACAAATTTGAAATCAGGCGGAGATACAATTTAATCCCTAATAATTTATACAATGTTTTTCGTAAATATTTCATTATTCTTTTATGTCTTTTTCATCAATTTCTTCAAAATCAACATATTCTCCGGAATCTTTAAAATCAGATTTTGTATTATTTTCCGATGGTATATAATCAACATTTACTTCGCCTTCTGTTTTCTTATATTCATAATTTGAAGTTTCTACAGTATTTTTCATTAATAATTTTACCCATCGTTTAAGCAACCAAGGAAGAATATATCTAAAAAAAAGATGAAACAAAAGAAATACTATAATTAACGAAATAAAAAAAATAAAAAGAGTTTTCATGATAACACCAAATTACTAATGTAAAAAACAATAAAACCAATTAAATAACCAAGATATACCTCTTTGGGTTTGTTCCTGTTAAGATAAAGCCGGATTGTTCCAATTAAGCCTGTAAAAAAAATCACAAGAATTCCTATATTTAATACTGTAAGAGCTTTAATTCCTGCAAGAAAAACTATATAGCCCAACATTGCTCCCCAACCAAGTGTATATAAACTAAAACTTTTAAAAAAATAAATTAATAATGAAATAACATTTAGTATTACTGCCGATAAAATTACATTGATTAAAATTGGAGGCATTGATATTCTGGTCATAAAGTAGTATGAAAGAGAATATATAATTAGAGTGGTGAAAAGTATTATAATTTTATCAGACTTTATTGGATTTAAAAACGAACTTATTATTCCAAAATAATATAAAATTGGAATAAATAATAACGGTATAACGCAAGTTGAAATAAAAAAAATTGAGTATATTACTTTTTGAATATCCGGATTAAGATGACTAAGGTAATATCCAGAGTTAAATAAAATAAACACAGCAAAGCTGGTCATTAGCAAAGGATGGAAACAATAATTTACGTAATGTAAAATAGTCTTTAAATTAAAGTCTTTCATAAGAGCTCTTTTCTAAGTCTGGCAACCGGAATTCCAAGTTGTTCGCGATATTTTGCAACTGTACGGCGAGCAATGATATACCCTTTGGATTTTAAAATCTCAGCCAATTTATCATCAGTTAATGGTTTAGATTTGTTTTCCTTTTCTATACATTCCTTGAGGATTTGCTTAATTTCCCGGGTTGAGACTTCTTCTCCGGTTTCGGTTTGCATGCCTTCGCTAAAGAAATATTTGAGAGGGAAATTTCCGTAAGGAGTTGCAACATACTTAGAATTTGCTACTCTCGAAATTGTCGAGATATCGAGTCCGGTAATTTCAGCTATATCTTTTAAAATCATTGGTTTCAGTTTTGTCTCGTCTCCCGTAAGAAAGAACTCCTTCTGAAACTCCGCTATTGCATTCATTGTAAATAAAAGAGTGTTTTGTCTTTGATTGATTGCATCAATAAACCACTTTGCAGAATCTATTTTTTGTTTAATAAAAGCAATTGCTTCTTTGTTATTTTTATTTTTACTTGAGGAATATTCTTCCAGCATTTGAGAAAACATCTTTGAAATTCGCAATTCCGGAGTATTTCTTGAATTTAATGAAACAATAACTTTATTATTTTCAATTTCCAGAATAAAATCAGGTATTATTGCATTGAAAGATCTGGTTTGAGGTTCGCCAAAAGAACTTCCCGGTTTAGGATTAAGCTTAATAATTATATCAATGGCTTCTTTCAAGTCTTCGTCTTCGAGATCGCATTTTGATTTAATCTTGTGATAATGCTTTTTAGTAAATTCTTCGAAACAATCAACAATAATTCTTTTAGCATTTTTCACTGCGGGAATTTGTTCTTCCTTACGTTCAAGCTGTATTAACAGACACTCCTGTAGATTTTGGGCTCCAACTCCCGGAGGATCCAATTCCTGAATTATTTCCAAAACGTTAAGAATTTCTTGTTCTGTTGCATCTATGTTTGCAGAAAAAGCAATATCATCAACGATATTTTCAATCTCTCTCCGTAAATAGCCATCTTCGTCAATATTGCCGATTAAATATTCAGCAATTATTTTTTCTTTTTCTGTTAAATCCTTGAGTATAAGCTGTTCTTGCAAAAATTCATGAAATGTTTTTGCAGCAGAATAAGGAATTTCTTTATGTTCGTCGTCTTTAGAATAATTATTTGCCTGAAGTTTATATGCCGGAATTTCGTCATCTTCATCCTGAAGATAATCTTCGATAGAGAATTCATCTTCTGAATTATCAGCCGAATTATCCTCTTCTTCGTTTGTGAGATTATCCTGAAAATTTTCGTCCTCGCTGTCGTCAGGACCTTCGTCGAGAGCCGGATTTTCTTCAAGTTCTTTTTTTATCCGCTCTTCCAGTTGTACTGTCGGCAACTCAAGCAGCTTAATCATTTGTATCTGCTGAGGCGAAAGTTTTTGCAGAAGTTTTTGCTGTAATCCCGGTTTTAGCATTTGTAATTTATTTTTTCAAATATAATAAAATTTTTAGAATTCTGCATTTTTTGGTGTACGCGGGAATGGAATTACGTCTCTTATATTAGACATTCCGGTGATGAACAACATAAGACGCTCGAAACCAAGACCAAAACCACTATGAGGAACAGAACCAAATTTTCTTGTTTCGAGATACCACCACATATCTTTTTGATGTATTCCCACTTCTTTCATTCTGCCAATAAGTTTATCGTAATTTTCTTCTCTTTGCGAACCTCCAATAATTTCTCCAATTTGTGGGAATAGCACATCCATAGCTCTGACAGTTTTTCCGTCATCGTTTAATTTCATGTAAAAAGCTTTTATTTCTTTAGGATAGTCGGTAATTATGACAGGCTTTTTAAAATGTTTTTCTACAAGATATCTTTCGTGTTCGCTTTGTAAATCAGTGCCCCACTTATCAACCGGATAAACAAACTGTTTATTTTTATTTGGCTTGGAATTCATAAGAATCTCTATAGCCTGTGTATATGTAATTCTCTCGAAATTATTATAAAGTACAAATTCTAATCTTGGAATGAGCCCCATTTCGTCGCGTTCGTTTTGGGGTTTTTGTTTTTGCTCTTCTTCTCTGCGTTTATGCAAAAATTCGAGGTCTTCGCGACAATTGTCAAGTGCATATTTTACAAGATATTTAAGCATTTCTTCTGCTAAATCCATATCATCGTTGATGTCGTAAAATGCCATTTCTGGTTCTATCATCCAGAATTCAGCCAAATGACGGGCAGTGTTTGAATTTTCTGCTCTAAAAGTCGGTCCGAATGTATAAACCTGGGAAAGAGCAAGAGCTGCAAGTTCTGCTTCGAGCTGACCAGAAACGGTAAGATTAGTTTCGCGACCGAAAAAGTCTTGTGTAAAATCAATTTTTCCGTCCTCTGTTTTCGGAAGATTGTACAAATCAAGCGTGGTTACCCTGAACATTTCACCCGCACCTTCGCAATCCGAAGCTGTAATAATTGGTGAATGAATATTGTAAAAACCCTTATCATTAAAAAATTTATGGATTGCATAGGTCATTGCATGTCGGATTCTAAAGATAGCCCCAAAAGTATTTGTACGAAACCTCAGGTGAGCAATTTCACGCAAAAATTCAAGACTGTGCTTTTTGGGTTGTAAAGGATATTCTTCGGGATTTGCTTCTCCGAGTATAGTTATTTCCTTCGCATGCAATTCTAGTGCTTGTTCCTGTCCGGGAGATTCAACAGTAACTCCGGATATTTTCAATGCAGCGCCCGAATGAACATGCGATAACAATTCATCTATTTCTGGGGTTATGTCAATCACAATCTGCAGGTTTGCCAAACATGACCCGTCATTTAAAGTGATGAAACAAACATTTTTACTTATGCGTTTTGTCCTTACCCAACCCATTACGAGAATATCGGCATTAACTTTCGAATGCCGCAAAATATCTACTATTTTCGTCCTTTTCATACCGATTTTAATTTTATCCTGCAAAGATAAAAAGATTTAGACCAAAAAATCATCAAAACAAATTAAATCTTACTGTATAATTTAAAAGCTTTCAGAATTCAAAGCCGGTTTTAATTTCACAATTTTATAATCAGAGTTTTTCTTTAAATATGTTTTAATAATTTGTTTGATGTCTCTGGTTTCGGGCATGGGTGTGAGAAAATCGTCAATATCAGTAATTTTCTCTAAGTTGTCAAAATATCCGTATCCTTTGAAATGTGAATTTTGAATTTTTACAAATGCAATCAGATTTTCTGCTTTATTTTCGTGCATAATATAAACATTATCGTATCCAATATTTAATTCTTCCATAAATTTTTGAGCCTTAATGTTATAGTCATCAGGAGATTCTTCTCCGCAACATGCTCCTTTACATTCGCCTATGGAATGATAAAAACAAGCTCCGGACGATTCGTACAATCCACAAAATTTGGTGCAAAGTTGGTATTTTTCACAAAAATTCCGCATGGTTTCAATTGCTTCGTTATGTGATGAGAACATGGCCAAAAACATCTCGTCGGTGTCGGTAATTTTTTTTATGGTAAAACAAAAATACCCTTCTGAATTTTCATAGAAATAAATTCCCCAATTGTAAATGCTTCTGCGTTGAGCTACGTTATATTTAGGTTTATGTTTCTTTATTTCGTTTGATTCGTGTATCAAAGCAATTAACTCAAATCCGGTTTCTACATAATCAACATCAGCAATTTCGGAACGCATGTTTAATGATTTCTTAGAGCACTCATTCTTTAAATGAGAAAAAACCCTTTGTTTTATATTCTTTGATTTACCAATGTAGATTACTTCATCATTTTCATTATAGAGATAATAAACTCCAACTGTATCAGGAAGATTTTGAAACTTTGAAATCTTAATTTTTGGTGATAATCCCGAAAACTGGAACCCCAGCACATTTAATCCATTATTTTCAGCAAGGTCTTTGCGGTAAATCATATTAAAAAGATGCATGGTTGCTTTTGCGTCTCCTGCAGCTCTATGTCTGTCAAATATTTCAATTCCCAGACTTTTACACAATTCGCCTAGACTATACGAAGACAATCCTGGGTAGAGTTTTCTGGAAAGTTGCAATGTGCATAAAGTATTCATTCTGAATTTATATCCCAACTCAGCAAATTCCTTTTTCACAATACCATAATCAAAATTTACGTTATGTGCCACAAAAGTTGTATCATTAAGGGTTTCCAATATTTCTTTTGCTACTGCGTAAAACTTTGGAGAAGCTTCAACCATTTCGTTTGTGATACCGGTAAGGTTCACGATGTATGGTGGGATTCGGCGTTCAGGATTTATTAGACTATGGAAACTTCTTACTAAATTATATCCATCGGTTACAAAAATTGCAATTTCGGTAATTTTTTCATATTTACCTCCTCCACCCGTTGTTTCAATATCTACTACCGAAAAAAGCTGATTCATTAGTTTCTTCTTTTTTTTCTTGTTTTGGGAGGATTAACAAGTTCGATTTTAACATAAGGTTTGCGTCTAATCATAATTGCAATTACCGCACCTCCCATTCCCCCTGCAAAACCGCTTGTAATACCCGGCCATCCAAGCATTTGTAAAAGAATATTTAACACTAATAAAGAAGTTAACACTACTAATGATAAAATAAATATCTTTTTCCAGTTATAAATAATCCGAACCTCGGTGTTACAATAAACACAAAAGCGAGTGCCGGTATTCCCGCGTTTTGAGAAAATTCTTTTCAAAGCATTTCCTCTTCTATGACAATTCGGACATTCCATAAATCAACATACTACTGAATATAATTAAAAATTAGTAACTGCCAAAATTGCAAATTAAATAAATAATATCTTTGCAAAAAACTTTTTTATATGATAGCCGGAACAATAAAATTAAAACCGGGGAAAGATTCTTCCGTAAAAAGAAAACATCCATGGATATTCAGCGGAGCAATAGACAATAAAACCAAAAATATCAGAACAGGAGATTGGGTAAAAGTAATAGACAGCAAAAATAATCCATTAGGTGTTGGTTATTATTCGGATTCGTCAATTGCAATAAAATTAATTCATTTCGGGTTTGAGGAAAACGAAGATTTTTGCCTCGAACAAAATATTAAAGCCGCCATTGAATTTCGCAAAATTCTGTTTTCAGAACAGAAAAACACCAATGCCTATAGATTGATTTTTGCCGAATCAGATAGCATACCTGGACTGATAGCAGATTTTTATAATAACACAGTTGTTATTCAGGCTCAAACTGAGGCGATACACAATAAAATTGATTTTATCTCCGAATGTATAATTAAATACATCCCGGATGTTGAATGTATTTACGACAAGTCAGCATCAAAATTGAAATTGAATACCGTGGATAAAATTGTTTACGGCAACAAAATCTCTGAAAATATTACAGAAAATGGCTTAAAATTTTACGTTGACATTCCCAACGGTCAAAAAACAGGATTTTTCATTGACCAACGAGATAATCGGCGAATAGTCAAAGATTTTTCAAAAGATAAAAATGTTCTTAATTTATTTGCTTATACCGGAGGATTTTCAGTTTATGCACTTGCTGGAGGAGCAAAACACGTGGATTCTATTGACATATCTGAGAATGCCGTTGATATAACTGAACGCAATATTAAATTAAATGGATTTGAAAATAATCATAATTCTATTTGCTCTGATGCTTTTGAATATTTGCAAACCTGCACAAAGAATTATGATTTGATTATTATTGATCCGCCGGCATTTGCAAAGAAAAGTAATGTTACTAATAATGCCTTAAGAGCTTATAAAAGAATAAATTTAATGGCAATGCAAAAAATACAAAAGAATGGATTAATTTTTACGTTTAGTTGCTCACAATATATAACCAGAGAATTATTTACTTCAGCAATTCGGTCGGCAGCAATTGAATCAGGCAGAAATGTAAAAATATTGGGAATACTTTCACAACCTTTGGATCATCCAATATCTACCTTTGTTCCAGAAACAGAATATTTAAAAGGATTGATTTTAAGTGTTAAATAAAATAAATCCCGGAAGCATTTGCCGGGATTAAATTTTTAATTTATAATTGTTCTATCTCAAGTCAATTATTTCAACGCCGGGATACAAATCTTTTGAAAACTTAATTTGATTATCCTGAATTACAGGATTTTCTTCAAACTTTGTAATTTCAATTAAATAATTAACACCATCTTTGCCTATATACCTTACAGAATAAATTTGTTTTTTGGTTTTGTCAACTTTAATAGTGATTCTGGAATATTTTTTATTTTCGATATTCTTTGGAAATAAATCAATTTCTACTAAGGGTCTATTTTTTTCAAATTTTTCGGCAATGTATTTGACTTTGTAGTTGTTTTTATAATCTTTCAGAAATGCTTGGGGATTAATCATTTCGCTTTGCGAATCATTTTTAGAGATATTTATTTCATCTGCATCTTTAAGATACGTGTAATTTGTTTTTCCGTCGGAATATACTACTTGTCCCATTACATCAAGCTTATAATTGCCTGATTTATACATTGCATTTCCGGAATATGAATCTCTTTTTCCGGAGTGCAGATTTTCGACAAACATATTAAAATCAATTTTCAAACTCGTATAACGCTCTGCTTTGGCAGCAACCTCGTCTAACAATGCAGTTGCAGTATTGTCATTGTTTTGAGTTTGAGCATCTAAAAAATAAAAACAGAAAATCGCCAAAAAAAATAATCCAAACTTTTTCATTTACTTAAAATTTAATTGTTATTGATTTTAAGAGTATTCAAATATTGTTCCAAAGCTAATTCATCTGGAAAATTTACCTGACGAGCTTTGCTTCCTTCGTAAGGACCAACAATACCCGCAGCTTCTAGTTGGTCAATAATTCTGCCAGCTCGATTATATCCTATACTTAATTTTCTTTGAATCAATGAAGTAGAACCCTGTTGATGACGCACAACTATTCTGGCAGCCTCCTCAAAAAGTTCGTCTTTTTCGTTAGCATCAAATGCAGCTCCGCCAGTCTCTCCTTCTCCGAATACCGGTTCAGGAAGTTCCATAGCTGAAGGATATCCTTGTTGTGAAGAAATATAATTAACCAGATTTTCAACTTCGGGGGTATCTATAAAAGCACATTGTACACGAGTAATTTTACCTGTCTCGGAAATTAACATATCACCGCGTCCGATAAGCTGATTGGCTCCGGTAGCATCGAGGATAGTTTTGGAATCGTGACCGTTTGTAACTTTAAATGCAATTCGTGTTGGGAAATTAGCTTTAATTACACCGGTAATAACATCAGTTGATGGACGCTGAGTAGCAACTATTAAATGAATTCCGACAGCTCTAGCTTTTGCTGCAAGTCTTGATATGGGAGCTTCGACCTGTTTACCTTCCTGAACGATAATATCAGCAAATTCATCAATAATTACAACGATATATGGCATGAAATAATGTCCTTTTTGTGGATTCAATTTTCTGGATATGAATTTGGAATTATATTCTATGATGTTTCTTACGCCTGCATCGGTAAGCAAAGCATAACGAGTATCCATCTCTATGCACAACGAAAGCATTGCAGGCACTACTTTGGAAACATCGGTGATTATTGGATTTTCCTCTCCTGGTAATTTTGCAAGATAATGTTTCTCGATATTTCTATAGATTGACAATTCGACCATTTTAGGGTCAACCAAAACAAATTTTAATTGAGATGGATGCTTTTTATATAGAAGAGAAGTAATTATTGCATTTATACCAACGGATTTACCCTGACCAGTAGCTCCAGCCACCAATAAATGAGGAGTTTTAGCCAAATTAAAAACATATGTTTCGTTTGAAATAGTTTTTCCTATTGCAACGGGCAATTCATAATCAGATTCTTGGAATTTTGCAGATTTAAGTACAGAACGCATTGAAACAATCTCGGGTTTAGAATTTGGGACTTCGATCCCTATAGTTCCTTTTCCGGGGATAGGAGCAATAATTCTAATTCCTAATGCTGCCAAACTAAGAGCGATATCATCTTCAAGACTTTTTATTTTGGAAATTCTAACTCCGGGAGCCGGTACAATTTCATATAATGTAACTGTAGGCCCGATGGTGGCCATAATTTTGGAAATCTGAATTTTATAATCAAGCAAGGTTTTAACTATTTTATTCTTGTTTGCATTAAGTTCTTCTCTGGTTACATCTCCTTTGCTGGAAGGATAATCAGTAAGAAGATCAAGTGTCGGCATTTTGTAATATTCAAGGTCCTTAGTTGGATCATAATCTTGAAGAAGATCGGAATGTACTTCTTCATCGCTTAAAGTTTCTTCTTCATCAGCAACTTGAACTGTCATTGAAAAATTATTTCCTTCAGATTTTATTTCTAAATTTTTTTCACCAATTTCAATTTCTTTATCAAGCTTTTCGTCTAAATGAAGTTCCTCACTTTTTATATCTTCTTCCAATACTATTGGTTCAACACTTTGTCCATAAGTAGTATTTTCGTTATTGTCTGTCTCAGTAATTAAAAGACTTTTCTCAGATTCAGTTTCAATTTCTTCCTCAGTCAAATTTTCTTTATCGAAATTTTTAATTCTGTCAACCTTAGATTTCATCCAGTTTAGTGAATTTTTCACAGAATAAATTACTATTATAAAAGCACTTATCACAATGCTTGTATAAGCACCTACCGGACCGATAACATCGTAAAGCCAATTAAAAACAAAAAATCCATGAGAGCCACCTACCATGAAATACTTATCGCCAAAAACGGAAGCCAAAGCAATACTTAACCAGAATGTATATATTAAAAGTTTAAAAGTAAATTCGAGGAGTTTTACAAGTTTTACTTTCAATAGAGCTAATCCATAAACTGCTGATAGAATTACAAAAGAAAATGAAGGTATTCCGAACCAATCAAAAATGAATTTATTAGCTAAAAAAGCACCAAATTTTCCCACCCAGTTGTCAACTTCAAAAGCAGAATCTGAAAATATTCCTTTAAATCCAAGATCGGCAATACTTTGATCCGTTTTCCAGGTAAAAAGATATGAAGTTAACGAAAGACAAAGAATCAAAGAAAAAGCTAGCAATGTTAATCCTAAACTTACAGTAAAGCGTTCATCAGTAAAGAAAGTTTTTACAGATTTCACTAAGCCTTTTTTTTGTTCTTTCTTTGAATCTTTTTGGTTACTATTTTTTTTATTTTTAATCATGCCGTAAAAATAAAAAAAAATCCTCAAAAGAGGATTTTTTTATTTTTGTAGCAAATTTTTTACATTCCAAAAAGGCCACCGAGTTCTTCAGGTTTTTTAATCTGATAATCATCAGGAATTACAAATAATACGGCTTTAGGTTTCTTATAACTTATCTCTTTAGCAGAAAATTTCATTTCAATTCCTTGTTGCTCGATAGTGTATTCCATCAAAACGCCTTTTAATCCTGTAAAACCTTGTACTTCATTAATTCCTTCAGGAACATTTAATTCTTCGGTATAATAAACATCAATAATTTGGTCTTCGACTTTTACTTCCGCCTTTTTGCATTTTACACCTGCAATGATTTTAGTTTCATCTAAATAAGTAATTTCGGGATCTTTTGTTTCAGCTTCAGCTTTTCTTTTTTCAATTTCTTCTTTTGTTTGCTTAACGGCAATTTTCATTCCCATAGCATCAATTAAAACAATCATATCTCCTTTTGCAACATCAATAATCTGTGCAACGGTATAAAAAGGAGAAACTTGCTCACTCCTGGCTTTACTTCCGCTAATACTCAATGTGGACTGATTAGCTAATTGAGCCTTACTTTCCTCGTCAATTTCTCCGAGATAAGATATTTCATAAGTAATAACCCCGTTAAAAGGTTTTGCTTTTTTTTGTGCAAAGCTAACTCCTGTTGATAACAAAATAACAGCTATTGCGAGTGAAGAGAACTTAAATAAACTTTTCATAATATTCATAATTTAATTTAACATTTATAATTTTAACGCTTTCAAATTAAGTACCACAAAAATAATGTTTTATGAAAAACAAAAAAATTTTTTTTAATTTATTCAAAACTTTAACATATTATTTAGAAACTTAACAATTAATTAAATATGTTAAAAAACATAAATGCTGTTGGATTTTTTTTTTAAATATAGATTTGCAAAAAACTGAAAATTTAATTTTATGAATGGAAAGAAGTTAGCAGTAGTAGCTTTTGGAGGAAATGCACTTCTAAGAGCAGGACAAAAAGGAACAATTGATGAACAGGAGGCTAATGTTTTTGAAACATGTGAAAGTTTATTAAGTTTAATTGAAAGGGGCTATGACATTGTTATCGGTCATGGCAATGGTCCACAAGTTGGAAACATCTTATTGCAAGTGAATGCAGGAGAAAAACTTTATGGTATCCCTGAAATGCCTTTGGACATTTGTGGAGCTTATTCACAAGGTTTTATCGGATATATTATTGAACAACAATTCATGAATGTTCTTGCAAAGCATGGATACAACAGAAATATAATCACTTTGGTAACACAGGTGATTGTTGACAAAAACGACCCTGCATTTAAAAATCCGACAAAACCTATTGGACCTTATTATACAGAAGAAGAAGTAAAAGTTTTAATGGAAAAACATCCCGAAGATTCCTATGCTAAAGATCCCAAAGGAAAAGGTTGGAGAAAAGTTGTTGCGTCACCAAAACCCATTGACATTAACAATAAAAATATAGTTGAGCGACTTGCTAGAGAAGGTAACATTGTAGTAACTGTAGGCGGAGGCGGAATTCCTGTATTTTATGTTGAACCGGGAAAATTACAAGGTATAGATGCTGTTATTGACAAAGATTTAGCATCTTCTATGCTTGCAGTTTACATAAATGCCGACGAGTTTTATATCTTAACCGATGTACCAAAAGTATGTCTGAATTTTAACACTCCTCAAGAAAAGAAATTGGATACAATAACTGTTTCGGAAGCAAAACAATATCTCGCAGAAGGGCACTTTACGGAAGGTTCTATGGCTCCGAAGATTCGTGCAGCAATAAACTTTGTTGAAAACGGAGGCAAAGTTTGTATTATTACCGAAGCCGGACAACTCGAAAATCCGGAAGCCGGTACAAGAATAATACAGGGATAATAAATAATTAATGTTAAACATAAAAATCAATTGAATTATGGCTTTCAATCTAAAAAACAGACACTTCTTAAAAGAATTAGATTTCACAAAAGAAGAATTGGTGTTCTTACTTAATTTATCAAAACAGTTGAAAAATGCAAAGTATAGCGGAACAGAACAACAAAAACTCAATGGAAAAAACATTGCATTGATTTTCGAGAAAGATTCAACGCGTACACGTTGTGCTTTTGAAGTTGCCGCTCACGACCAAGGAGCACATGTTACTTATTTAGGACCATCTGGAAGTCAGATGGGACACAAAGAAACCATTAAAGATACAGCAAGAGTATTGGGACGCATGTATGATGGCATAGAATACCGTGGTTTCGGACAAGAAATTGTTGAAGAACTTGCTAAATATGCAGGTGTTCCGGTATGGAATGGCTTGACAAACGAATGGCATCCAACGCAAATGTTAGCAGATGTTCTTACGATGATGGAACATTCACACAACCCGCTGGAAAAAATCTCTTATGCTTATGTAGGTGATGCTCGTTTCAATATGGGAAGATCATTATTAACAATTGGTTCAATTTTAGGAATGGATGTAAGAATCGGAGCTCCAAAAGAATTATGGCCAGAAAAAGAATTAATTGAAACTTGCAGAAATATTGCAAAAGAATCAGGAGCACGAATTACAATCACCGAAGATCCTGCAGAAGCAGTAAAAGGAGTTGAATTTATTCATACCGATGTATGGGTATCTATGGGTGAACCAAAAGAAGTATGGGCAGAAAGAATAAAATTATTAAAACCATATCAGGTTAATGCAGAATTAGTTGCAAAATCCGGCAATCCAAATGTTAAATTCATGCATTGCTTACCTTCCTTCCATAATGCTGATACAAAAGTTGGAAAACAAGTAAGCGAAGAATTTGGATTAACTAATGGCATTGAAGTTACCGAAGATGTTTTTGAAGGTAAAAACTCTTTAGTTTTCGATCAGGCAGAAAATAGAATGCATACTATTAAAGCTGTTATGGTTGCAACTTTAGGCGAATAATATTTATCAATAATATCTGAAATTAAAAAAGCTGTTCGGTTTTGAACAGCTTTTTTTTTATAAATAGGAACAATGAAATGAACAAAATATCAAAAAACTGTTTATTTTTGCACAAACAGTTAAAAATTTAATACCATGAGAACAAGAAAATTCATTAATTTAATAGCTATTTCAGTGATTGCTGGATTAATTTTTTCATGTGTTCCCGCAAGACAATTCGAAGAAATGAAAGAAAAAAAGGAATCATGTGAAAACGAAAGAAGAGAACTAAAAAAAACTAACGAAAATTTAACTACCGAAAACAACGAGTTAAAAGCCAAAATAGATAAACTCAATATTGACAAAAATGCTTTGGTAACAGATACAGCAATAAAAGGCAATGCTTACAGAACATTAACAGTTCAGTATGATAAAATCAATGAATTATACAAACAGTTGTTAGAAAATCAGGAAAAATTGCGTGCAGGAGCAGATGCTGAAACTCAAAAAGCAATGTTATTACTACAACAGACACGAGAAGAATTACAACGTAAAGAAGACGAATTAAGAGCATTGGAAGCTCGTTTAAATCAAGAAAGAGCAAATTTAGAAGAAATGAAAATCAAGAATGACTTAAAAGAAAAAGAACTTGCAGCAAAAGATGCAAGAGTTAAAGAACTCGAAGCAAAACTAAATGCACAAGATTCACTGTTAAATGCCCTTCGCAGAAAAGTTGCAGATGCTCTAGTTGGTTTTGAAGGAGACGGTTTAACTATTACAAATAAAAACGGAAAAGTTTATGTATCACTTGACGAAAAACTTTTGTTCAAATCAGGCAGTTGGACTGTTGAACCCCGAGGAATTGAAGCTCTCAAAAAATTAGCCCCGGTTCTTGAACAAAATCCTGATATTAATATAATGATTGAAGGACATACCGACGACGTTCCATACAGAAGTAGTGGAAACATTGAAGACAATTGGGATTTAAGTGTTAAAAGAGCTACTTCTGTTGTGAAAATATTGTTAAGTAATTCAAAAATTGATCCCACTCGTTTGACTGCAGGAGGAAGAGGTCAATACCTTCCAGTTGATCCTGCCAAAACTCCGGAAGCAAGAGCAAAAAATCGCCGCACGGAAATTATTCTTACGCCAAAGCTGGATATACTTTACGAGCTAATGAAATAAAGTTTTTAGGAGCGATTTTTTTGCTCCTTGTTTTTTAAAATATCTTCAAATGCATCTTTTTTACGATCCGGAAATAAGTTTTCCTTTTCATAAATTTAACGAAGATGAGTCTAAACACATTTCAAGAGTATTGAGAATGCAGGTTGGCGATCACATTTGGCTTACCGACGGCAAAGGGAATATGCATAAATCAACTATTTATAGAATTACAGAAAAAATAGTAGAGATTGAGATTTTAGAGACATATAAAGAATACGAAAAGCGTCACTACTATTTACATATTGCCATAGCTCCAACAAAAAACATTGACAGATATGAATGGTTTGTTGAGAAATCCACTGAAATAGGGATAGATGAGATTACTCCAATAATATGCAAAAACTCAGAAAGAAAAATTGTAAAAACAGATCGGTTAAAACGCATCACAGAAGCTGCAATTAAACAATCACAAAAAGCCTATATTCCAAAAATTAACGAAGCTATAAGCTATGAAAAATTTATAAAATCAAATTTTAATCAGTTAAATAAATTTATTGCCCATTGCAAAGAAAGTTTACAAAAACAATATTTAGGCAACTATATTAAGCCAAAAGAAAATATATTAATATTAATAGGTCCTGAAGGTGATTTTTCGAAAGAAGAAATAATTTCCGGATGCAATAATAGTTTTAAGGAAATTTCACTTGGAAACAGTCGCCTACGGACAGAAACAGCAGGAATTGTTGCTTGTAATATTGTGTCAGTAATAAATGTGTTGAATCATAAATAACCTCTTTGGTGAGCGAATTGGATCAGATAAAAGGGCATTGACATTTTCAACTAAAAATTTGATATTTAAAAATATTTTTATTTTTGCATAATCAAAAATAGAATAATTTAAAACTGAACCATATGAAAAATTTAAAAAGCGGTGAATTTTTAATTAAGGAAACAGATCCTTCAATTATTTTTATTCCAGAACAATTTAATGAAGAACAGTTGATGATAAAGCAAACAATAAAAGACTTTATCGAAGCTGAAATATTTCCTATCCTCGATGACCTTGACAAAGGAGAAAGAGAACTAATGAAAACCCAGTTAAAAAAAGCGGGAGAATTAGGTTTGATGGGGATTGCAATTCCTGAAGAATATGGAGGATTTGAACAAGATTTTGTTACTCAAATGTTAGCTGCCGAAAATATCGGTGCAGCATATTCTTTTTCTGTAGCATTTATGGCATCTACAGGAATAGGGACATTACCAATTATGTATTATGGCAACGAGGAACAACGTCAAAAATATGTTACTAAACTTGCAACAGGCGAATACATAGGAGCATATTGTTTAACAGAACCAAGTGCAGGCTCAGATGCTAATTCAGGAAAAACTCGTGCTGTACTTTCCGAAGACGGTAAACATTACATCCTTAACGGTCAAAAAATGTGGATAACAAATGCAGGTTTTGCCGACACTCACGTTGTTTTTGCAAAAATAGGCAATGATAGGGTTCTTTCGGCTTTCATAGTTGAAAAAAATATGCCGGGGGTTGTCGTTGGACCGGATGAACACAAAATGGGTATCAAAGGTTCTTCAACTGCCCAAATATATTATAATGACGTAAAAGTTCCAGTAGAAAATTTAATCGGGAAACCCGGTATGGGATTCAGAATTGCATTAAGTATTCTACACATGGGACGTATAAAATTAGGGGCTAATGTGATTGGAGCAGCCAAAAAAGCAATTAATGATTCCGTAAAATATGCTAACGAACGTAAACAATTTGGAGTTCTTATATCAAGCTTTGGAGCAATAAAGCATAAACTTGCCGAACAAGTTATAAGAACATTTGCGCTCGAATCTGCAATTTATCGTGCAAGCAACGATATTGACCATATGATAAAAGAAAATAAAGCATCCGGAATGGATAAAGGCTTAGCTTCTATTGAAGGTATAAGTTATTATGCAGTTGAAGCAGCATTACTTAAAGTATTTGGTTCAGAAGTTTTAGATTTTGTTGTTGATGAAGCAGTCCAAATACACGGAGGCATGGGTTATTCTGCAGAAATGGCAGTAGAACGCGGATATAGAGATTCAAGAATAAATAGAATCTTTGAAGGCACTAATGAAATCAATCGCCTCTTACTTGTTGAAACAGCCATAAAACGCGGAATGAAAGGAGAATTCGACATGTCAACCCCGGCAGAAGAGTATTATAACAATATGGAAAACTGCCGTGAGAATTCCGTCGAAGGTGAAAGTTTTGTTGAAAAAAGATTAAGATATATACGTAATTTTAAGAAAACTGCTTTAATACTCATTCATGCAGCTTCGCAAAAATTCGGACGAGATTTACTAAAAGAACAAGAAGTAATTAATAATATCAGCGATATAATGATTCAAATATATACAGCGGAATCTCTAGCATTAAGAGTTTCAAGAATATTAAAAGAAAACCTTAAACAAAATCCCGAAATCTACAAAGACATCCTAGCTGTAAACGTATTTGATGCTGCTGGAATAATCTATAAAAAAGCTATTGATGCTGCTTTCTCAATTAGCGAAGACGAAGAAGCAGAACGTATTTATAAAGCGATAAAATCACTTACATGTGTTGAAGGCGTAAATGTAAAAGAAGCCAGACGCAGAATTGCAGACTACCTAATTGAAGAAAACGAATATAAGTTTTAATATTTGCTTAATGAGAAAAATCCCGAGATTTCGGGATTTTTTTTATAGTAAAAAGATTTGGAATTTAGTAGGATTTTAAAGTATTATAAAATTTTTTATTCTAAATTTTTGTGTTTAAAAATATTTTATATTTGCATTATGAAGAAAATGTCAGTAGAGGAAATAAAAGATGCCATTTCAGCATTGACTGAAAATGAATATACTCGATTGCTAAACGAAATTAACCAATTTGACAATTTAACATCTAAAATCAAAGTTTCGAAATGTGTCTACTGCCAATCTGAGAATATCATTAAGCATGGAAGATATAAACATTTGGACAGACACAGATGTAAAGATTGTGGAAAGACATTTATTCCAACCACAGGTTCGATATTCTATTATATTCATAAAAAACACAAATATTTAGAATATTTTAAAATTATCACGACTGAAGGTATTATCCCAATATCTAAAATCAAAAAACGTCTTGACATCGCAAATCAAACCGCATTTGATTGGCGACATAAGTTTTTAATGTTATATTCATCAGGTTTTAAAACTTTAGATTCGGAAGTATTATTAAAACAGATACAATTTAGATTCAGTCAGAAAGGTAGGAAGAACATTTCTCCTCAATTTACTGTCAAAGCAAGTTTATTGCCTGCAAATGTTTTGGTAGCTGAAAACAGCAATCTTATGCAGACTCGCCTATATAAGCTGGGAGAACTTGAAAAACAAGATCTCAACAAATTAATTAAAAAGTTAATTAATAAAAAATCGAAAGTAATAGTATCTGAAAATCCTACGCTTTCAACTTATCTTATTTCAAAAAAATATAAAATAGTAGATGTTCAAAACAAAAAAATAGTAGAACTCGGGAATTTTAAAAAGCTTTATAACAGCAGTTTAGACACAGACTTTAAAAGAACTATAAGCACCAGAATGAGAGGAGTGGCAACAAAATACTTACAGGTTTATTCAAACTTTTTAGCCGGATTTAGTTTTAATCTCAAATTTTTTGATTATCGAATATTTTTTAAAAATCGTGCTGTCTGGTTTAAATTCATTCAAGTGGAGAGAATGTATGTAAATTTTATTAAAAGCTATTCAGGTATTTATGAGCCTTTTGATCCTATTAAACGTTTATGGAAAAGCGAAGATAAATTTCATCATCTGGATTACGGAGTTTTAATTGGGATTTCGAAAATATATTCCAAAAACTAATTTCAACTTTTAAATTTCTTTTTGGATTTGAATTATTTATAATTCATGATTTTAACTTTTTTAAAAATTATAAATTTTGAAATGCGTTTAATTTTTATCTTTACCAAAATTTATGACTATGAGATTTTTGTTTTTATTCGTTTTAATTTTATTTATTAGTAACTCATTTTCACAAGTTGCTCCCAACAAATATTTTATTCAGTTTACTGACAAGAATTATAACAATTACAATCTTGAAAACCCTGAAGAGTTTCTATCTTCACGATCGTTGGAACGTAGGGCAAGACAAGGAATACTCTTAGATATGAGTGATCTACCTGTAAGTAATTTTTATGTGGACAGCATAAAAAAATATGGTGTACAGGTCTTAAATACAACTAAATGGTTTAATGGAGCTACCATTTATTCTGAAGATCCCGAAATTATAGCTACTATACAAAATTTGGGATTTGTAAATAACGCTGTCAAACTTCAGCCTGGTCAAAATAATAAAAAAGAAGTTCCTTCAAAATATTTTGTTGAACGAAATCTTAACAAAGGAGTAAAATCGGAAAATTATTATGATTATGGACCATCGTGGGATCAGGTCTCAATTCATAACACACAATATTTACATAATCAAGGTTATCGTGGTGCCGGAATAATGATTGCAATAACAGATGCTGGCTTTACAGGATTACCAAATCTACCGGCTTTTGATAGTGTATATAGCTCAAATAGAGTTATAGCAACTCGAAATTTTGTTCATGGTGGAACAGATGTTTACGCTTATAGCACTCATGGTATGCGAGTTTTTTCAATTATTGCCGGTAACTATCCCGGCAATCTTATTGGAACAGCTCCGGAAGCTGATTTTGCTCTTTTAATGTCGGAGGACCCGGATTCAGAATATATCATCGAAGAATACAACTGGATAAGTGCAGCAGAATTTGCTGATTCGATTGGTGCCGATATTATCAATGTTTCGTTAGGATATCTTAACTTTGATGATAGCACTCAGAATCATACTTATCAAGATTTAGACGGAGAAACTACTCCCATTGCAATTGGAGCCAAAATCGCAGCTGCAAAAGGAATGGTTGTTGTTTGTGCCGCTGCTAATAGCGGTGATTCTTCAACTCATCCTTATATTAATACTCCGGGTGATGCAAAAGATATTTTAACAGCTGGTGCTATATGGTCTGACCTCTCTTATGCTTCGTTTAGTTCTATCGGACCAAGTTATGACGGAAGGGTAAAGCCTGATGTAGTAGCTATGGGAGCAGGTACTTACAACCAAAATCTGGACGGAAGTATTGGAACAGGCAACGGAACTTCTTTTTCCGCTCCGTTAATTTCAGGAATTGTGGCTTGTTTGTGGCAAAAGTTTCCTGAAAAAACTAACTATCAAATTATAGATGCAATTGTTAAATCCTCACATTTATTTCTTGAACCAAACAATTATCTGGGTTATGGAATTCCAAATCTTTTAATCGCATCAACTATTCTAGGTGATGAAAATATTAAAATAGAAACTCCGGATATTCAAATATTCCCAAATCCATTTATTGATTCTTTCAACATTAAACTAAATAATAAACAAGGACAAAAGGTCCAAATTATGATTCACGATATTATGGGAAGGCGTTCCTATTTATGGATGGAAACAACCTGTAATCAACCGAACCAAGTCATTTCGATATCAGATCTTGAGAGTTTTAAAGCCGGGGTATATACGGTGATAATCAAAATTGATGAATTGAAATTCATTAATAAACTTTATAAGCAATAAAATGAGCAGTTCTGCAATAAGTCTTTATGAGTTGAATAATACCATAAAGGCCGTTATAAACTCAACTTTTGATTCTGAAATTTGGGTCGTTGCCGAAATTAATAATATCAATTTGCATCGCAGTGGTCATTGTTATCTTGAACTAGTGCAAAAGGCCAAAAATTCAGATACAGTTATAGCTCAGGCTCGTGCAACAATTTGGGCATCGCAATACCGATATATTGCTGCATATTTTAGGTCTGCAACGAATTCAGATCTAACTCGAGGAATCAGCGTAATGCTTAAAGTAATTGTTGATTTCCATGAAGTTTATGGATTTTCTTTGAATATTCGGGACATTGATCCATCTTATACACTCGGCGACCTCGAAAGAAGGAAAAAAGAAATTATTGACAAACTCATTGCAGAGGGAGTTTTTGATATGAACAAAAAACTTCCTTTGCCCGAAGTAATTAAAAATGTTGCTGTAATTTCCTCTCCTACTGCAGCAGGTTACGAAGATTTTTTAAATCAAATTGTTAATAATAAATTTTCTTATAAATGGAATATACAGCTATTCGAAGCCGACATGCAAGGAGAAAAAACCGAGAAATCAGTAATAAATTCTCTCGAACTAATCTCCAGTCAAATTCACAATTTTGATATTGTTTGCATTATTAGAGGCGGTGGTTCTAAAATTGATTTAGGATATTTTGATAACTATAATATAGCATACCATATAACTCAATTTCCAATTCCTGTAATTACCGGTATAGGCCACGAAAGAGATGAAACTATTTCAGATATGGTCGCTAATACTAAACTAAAAACTCCTACAGCCGTAGCAGAATTTTTAATTAATTACAATCGTCATTTCGAGGAAAATATGGAAGAAATTTATCAGGATATATTAAGCAAATCCAGAGAAATTATTCTAGGTCAGAAAACTTATATAACTTCAATAGTGCTTGTAATCAATAAAACCAAAGATGTCCTTGCTCGAGAACAAAACGACTGTAATGAAAAATTTTTTATTCTTAAAAGTATTTCCAAAAACTTAATAAAAACTCAAATAAACAAAATGGAAACAGCTTCTGAAATAATTAACAACAAAACCGTTGACAATATCAGTAATCAAAATTACCGAATTGAAAATTTAAAAACATCACTAAATAAATTTTACTATCGTAATTATTTGCAAATTCAGAACAATCTTTTCAGTCTCGAAAAAAGAATTAGCCTCAGCGATCCAAAATTATTACTAAAACGAGGATTTTCTATTACAAAATGTAATGGGAAAATTATTAAAAATACCTACAACGTTAAAAATGGAGATTTAATTGAGACAATTCTTTACTCAGGAAAAATTTCGAGTAAAGTTCTAAACATTCAAAATGAAGATAATGAGAATTAGAACCTTTATTGCCTTATTTTTCTTAGGTCTGGGATTTACAAATCATCTAAAAAGCTGGGAAGTCCGTTCTGATACAACATTATATGCAGGTTTTTGGGGTGGATTATCTTATGCAAGAATAATTGGCAATGACGGGAATAATAAACCTTTGTTTGCATTTAATAACGGAATTTTGGTTTATTATCGTCCTAAATGGGAATTTGGATTCAGAACTGGAATAAATTATATTCAAAAAGGTTTTGTTCATGAATTGGAATATTTTACAACCAGTGGAAGAAGTGCAGGATTTTATGATACAAACTACAGATTTGATTATTTGAATTTACCTTTTAATTTTAACTATAATCTCAGTAAGGGAAAATACAATGTTTATATGAGTATCGGAATTGACCTTGATTTTCTCATGGCACATAAGATTTATTCAAATTCTGTTCCAGAAAATTTTGATAATGAAATAATTATAAAAACAGTTTATTCAGGAACAGATATTTATAAAAAAATCTCATTTGGTTTTAATTACGGTTTTGGTATGGAATATAATCTTAAGAAAAACTTTATCATTTTTTCAGATATCAAATTTATGCACGGAACCACAGACAATTATAAAGCTCAGAATCACATCTATTTTATGAAACATCGACCAACACTAATAAATATTGGGATAAGGATTGGCATTCCAATAAAATATACTATCTGATTAAAAATATAATTATTTTTCTTCAGAAATACACTAAAGAATTCACTTCTATAACTTACTTTTTCAGAATTTTTAACTGTTGTCCTATTTGCAAAGATGAAGCATTTGTTATGCCATTGATTTTCATTATTTCATCAGCTGTTATTTCGGGATATTTTTTAGAAATACTATACGGCGTATCTCCTGCCTTTACAGTATAATATTCATAGTTTGGGTCTAATTTTTCTGTTTGTGTTTTGGTAGTTTTGCCTACATTTATCATTTTTTGTTTATCTTCAAAAGACATATTGTTTACGTCCTTAAATGTTCCTACAAGTTCGTTTTTTACATAAATTCTCAGATTTTGGCCTATAGAAAGTCTATCAGACCAAAGTCCATTCCATGCTTTGATGTCACTAACGCTAATTTTATACCATTGTGCAATCAGTCCTAAGATATCTCCGCTTTTTACTGTATAAATAAGTTCTGTTGTACCGGGAGGCTGAGGGACTGGCTCTGTGGGACGTTCATAAGTTTGTTTATAAATATCTTCGTTTCTGTAACGATAAACTTTAAAAAGAGAATCATTCCATTCTCTAAGATAAAACTCATCCGGTAATCTGTTTGCGAATAAATATTTATTAACATAATAAGAATGATCTTTAAAATTTTCAATAACTAAACCAGCATGAGATGCAGAATGAATAAAAATAAAAGACCCCGGGATCTTTTCTATTACCAATCCCACATGGCCAATGCGATTATCATTCGCATTTCGCCCCCGAAAATACACCAAATCCCCGGGCAGCAAACTGTCAATATTGTTTATAACAGTTCCCATTACACAGGTATGAGAAGGAATTCGAGGTAATGGCAAATTGAAATGCCTGTGAATATGAAACATAAAACCCGAACAATCAAAACCTGCAGGAGTAATACCGCCATAGCGATATTTAGTTCCAACAAAAGTTTTTGCATATTCAATTATGGAATCGATCAATCTTTCTCTTACAAATTTAACACTATCTTCCCTTGAAGCAAAGTGTGGAAAATCTTTTTTTATTGTAAGAAGATCATTACTGTATTGTGAAAAAGAAAAAAATCCTATTAGCAATAATAAAATTATATAAAAATACCTCATCTTAAATCTTTCAAATTCAAGCAAAAATAAATCTTTTCGGGAAAAATAAAAACTTATTGTTTCAGAATGATATTTGATGGGAATCTAGCAGCAAAAAGAAACCTTGTTTTCCAATAATCATATTCATCAAAATCATTGATAATCACACCTTTTGATGTAGTAGCATGAATCATTTTAATTTTACCGTTATTATTTTCTATTACTAAAGCAACATGACCTATTACTTCCGTATTTTTGTCAGAACCTTTAAAATAGAGCAAATCTCCGGGTTTCACATTTTTAAGTTCTATCCTTTCACTGATTTTTGCCATCTCTAAAGGAATTCTTGGAATATTTATACCTTTCTGTGCAAAAACATATTGTACAAACCCCGAACAATCGAAACCTTGAGGTGTTGTTCCACCGTATTTATAAGGGGAGCCAACCAATGTTTTTGAAAACTCAACAACAGACTCTAATAAATTCTGTTCCTTATTTTTTGGAGTTGGCTTAGTTTCATTCTCAACTCCCGGATCATTTGGATCATATACAACATACTGTATATTAGTCGTTTTTCGTGAGCAGGAAAAAAATACAACCAGTAATAATATTAACTTAACTAAAAATACTATACGTTTCATAACTATGCAAAAATACAAATACTATGATTTGATCTTTTTAAAGTTCTTTAAATTTTTTAAAATAAAAATGATGAAAAATAAATATTTTTGCATAGCTTTCGGAAATGTTAAAATTTGGTGAATATATTGCTTTTAGATTTTTGGTTGCTATTCTAAGATTATGC